>JAODNF010000033.1 GCA_025464915.1 Frankiales bacterium
TGAGCTGACCGTCGACGAGATCCGCCGTTACTCCCGTCACCTGATCATTCCGGATGTCGGGATGGTGGGGCAGAAGCGGCTGAAGAACGCCCGGGTGCTCTGTGTGGGCGCCGGCGGCCTCGGCTCGCCGGCCCTGCTCTACCTGGCCGCGGCCGGCGTCGGCACGCTCGGCGTGGTCGACTTCGACACCGTCGACGAGTCCAACCTGCAGCGCCAGATCATCCACGGCGTCTCCGACATCGACACGCCCAAGGCGGAGTCCGCCGCCCGGAGCATCGCGGAGATCAACCCGCTGGTGAACGTGGTCATCCACAACACCGCGCTGGACGTGGACAACGTCAAGGAGATCTTCAGCCAGTACGACCTGATCGTCGACGGCACCGACAACTTCGCCACCCGGTACATGGTCAACGACGCGGCGGTGCTGCTCGGCAAGCCGTACGTGTGGGGCTCGATCTACCGCTTCGACGGGCAGGCCTCGGTCTTCTGGCCGACGCTCGAGGGTCCCGACGGGCAGAGCGACGCGCCCTGCTACCGCTGCCTCTACCCCGAGCCCCCGCCGCCCGGCATGGTCCCGTCGTGCGCCGAGGGCGGCGTCCTGGGCGTGCTGTGCGCCTCCATCGGTGCCATCCAGGTCACCGAGGCGATCGAGCTGCTCACCGGCATCGGCGACCCGCTGGTCGGCTCGCTCATGGTCTACGACGCGCTCGACATGACGTATCGCAAGATCAGGGTCCGCAAGGACCCGGAGTGCCCGCTGTGCGGCAAGGAGCCCACGATCACCGGGCTCATCGACTACGAGGCCTTCTGCGGTGCCCTCTCGGAGGAGGCGATGGAGGCCGCCATCGGCTCGACGATCCTCGCCACCGAGCTGAAGGAGCGCATCGACGAGGGCAAGGACATCTTCCTCGTCGACGTCCGCGAGCCCGCGGAGTGGGAGATCGTGCAGATCCCGGGTGCGACGCTCATCCCCAAGGGCGAGTTCCTCAACGGCAACGCGCTCGGCGACATGCCGCAGGACAAGGAGATCGTCGTCTACTGCAAGAGCGGCATCCGCTCCGCCGAGGTGCTCGCCACCCTCAAGGCGGCCGGCATGACGAACTCCGTGCACGTGCAGGGCGGCGTCATCGCCTGGGCCAACCAAGTCGACCCGAGCCTGCCGACGTACTAGCTCATACCTCCCGCGCGAGGGATGAGCCCCGCTCCCGTTGGGAAAGACAGGTGCAACGACCTGCACCAAGCCTGACAGGAGCATCCCCCCATGCGTCGTCGTTCCCTCCTCGCCCCGCTGCTCGCGACCGGCCTCGCCGTGGCGTTCTCCGCGTCCACGCCGGCTCAGGCCGCAGGCTGGGCGCCGGCCGCCACCGCGCAGGTCCACCCGGGCGTCCAGACGGACACGTCCGGGTCGCAGTGCACCGCCAACTTCGTCTTCACCGCCGGTGGCACGACCTATCTCGGCCAGGCCGCCCACTGCTCCGGGACCGGCGCCGCGACGGACACGAACGGCTGTACGGCGACGACCCTGCCGGTGGGCACCCCGGTCACCGTCGCGGGCTTCACCGGGACGATGGCCTACAACTCCTGGGTCACCATGCAGGCCAACCACGAGACCGACGCGGAGACCTGCGCGTACAACGACCTGGCGCTCATCGCGCTCCCGGCGGCGGCTGTCGCGACGACCAACCCCAGCGTCCCGGTGTACGGCGGTCCGACCGCTCTCGGCACGGTGGCCGCGGCCGGCTCGAACGTCTACAGCTACGGCAACTCCTCGCTGCGCCTGGGCCTCACCCCGTTCAGCCCGAAGCGCGGTGTCGCCGTGAGCAGCACGGCGGGTCAGTGGAGCACGACGGTCTACACGGTCACCCCGGGCATCCCGGGTGACTCCGGCTCGGGCTTCCTCGACGCGAGCGGCAAGGCGATCGGCGTGCTGTCGACCGTCGCGATCGCGCCGCTCCCGCTGAGCAACAACATCGGCAACCTCTCCAAGGAGATCGCGTACGCGCAGGCGCACGGCGTCGCGGGTCTCGCGCTCGTCCCGGGCACCGAGGCGTTCAGCAGCAGCGCCCTGATCTGACGACCGAGGCAGCCTTCGCCCGTGTCCGGGGCGGGGCTGCGTCGTTGTCCCGAGCATGAAGCGCCACCTGTTCGCCGTTGCCGGCCTTGCCCTCGCCGTCGGCCTCACCGCCCACCCTGCTGACGCCGCGACCCGCAGATGGGCCGCCGCGGGCAGCGCGAAGGTGCACCCGGGCGTGCAGACGGTCACCAAGGACTCGCAGTGCACGGCGAACTTCGTGTTCACCGCCGGCACCAGCGTCTACCTCGGTCAGGCGGCGCACTGCTCCAGCACGGGTGGCTCGACGGACACCAACGGCTGCCTGACGGGGTCCTTGCCCCTCGGCACCCCCGTCTCGGTCGCGGGCTACACGGGCACCCTGGCCTACAACTCGTGGCTGGCGATGAGGGCTGCGAGGACCACGGACGCGAGCACCTGCGCCTACAACGACCTGGCACTCATCAAGCTGCCCGCCGCGGCCGTCGCGAGCACCAACCCGAGCATCCCCGTTTACGGCGGCCCGACCGGCCTCGGCAGCGGCACGTCCACGCTGGAGAGCGTCTTCAGCTACGGCAACTCAGGTCTGCGCTTCGGCCTGACGCCGACCAGCCCGAAGCGCGGCACCTCCCTCGGTGACGGCGCGAACGGCTGGACCACGACCGTCTACACCGCGACGCCCGGCATCCCCGGCGACTCCGGTTCCGGCTTCCTCGACGGCTCGGGTCGCGCGTTCGGCGTGCTCTCGACCGTCGGCCTCACGCCGTACCCGCTCGACAACGGCGTGGGGAACCTCGCCAAGGAGATCGCGTTCGCCCGCGCCCACGGCGTACCCGGCCTGGCGCTGGTCAACGGGACCCAGCCCTTCACCCCGAACGCGAGCCTCTAGCCCTCCGCCTCTAGCGTCTCTGCCGTGGAGCCCACGGCGTACGCGATGTCGGTGCTGGACCTGGTCGCGCGGATCCCGCGCGGCACGGTCATGACGTACGGCGACGTCGCCGAGTACCTCGGGTCAGGCTCCGCCCGCACCGTCGGGATGGTGATGGCCAAGCACGGCCACGAGGTCTGCTGGCACCGGGTGCTGCGCGCGAGCGGAGAGCCGTACGAGGGTGGCCTGCCGCTCCTGGTCGCCGAGGGCGTGCACGTGCGGGGCGGCAAGGTGGTCCTGTCCACCTGCCGCTGGGACGGGCGCAGCGGAGCGGAGCAGGGCGGCACAGTGTCCTAGGTCTGCGCTTGGATAGGGGGCGATGTACCGCCTCGACCGCACCCGGCCCCCCGTCGCCACCCGGCTCACCCCCGACGCGGCCCAGCAGGCGGTCCTCGACCACACGACCGGCCCGCTGCTCGTGCTGGCAGGGCCCGGCACCGGGAAGACCACGACCCTCGTCGAGGCCGTCGCGCAGCGCGTCGAGAAGCAGGGCCTGAAGGCCGACGAGGTCCTGGTCCTGACCTTCAGCCGCAAGGCCGCGACCGAGCTGCGCGAGCGGATCACCGCCCGACTGGGCACGCCGACCGCCGGCCCGTCGGCCTGGACCTTCCACGCGTTCTGCTACGCGCTGGTCCGCGAGCACCAGCCGGCCGGTCTCTACGCCGATCCGCTCCGGCTGCTGTCCGGGCCCGAGCAGGACGTCGCCCTGCGCGACCTGCTCCGCGGCTCGATCGACCTCGGCCGGGCCTGGCCGGAGGACCTGCGGGCGGCCCTCACCACCCGCGGTCTCGCGGAGGAGGTGCGGATGCTGCTGTCGCGCGCCCGGGAGGTCGGTCTGGACCCGGCCGACCTGGCCGCGCTCGCCGTCCGCGAGGGCCGTGAGGACTGGGCCGCGATGGCCGCCTTCTTCGGCGAGTACCTCGACGTCCTCGACTCCCTCGGCGCCGTCGACTACGCCGAGTTGGTGCACCGGGCGGTGCTGCTCGCGGAGACGCCCTCGGTCGCTGACGAGCTGCGCCAGCGCTACCGCGCGGTCTACGTCGACGAGTACCAGGACACCGACCCGGCCCAGGAGCGGCTGCTCCAGGCGATCGCCGGCAGGGGCCGCGAGCTGGTGGTCGTCGGTGACCCCGACCAGGCGATCTACGCCTTCCGTGGCGCGGAGGTCGACGGGCTGCTGGAGTTCCCGTCGCGCTTCCCGACCCCCGACGGCAAGGACGCCCCGGTGCTGGCGCTGACGACCTGCCGGCGGTCTGGTCCTGAGCTGCTGGCCGTGTCGCGCAAGGTGGCCGAGCCGATCCCGCTGGTGCCGAGCCTGCGCGCCCTTCGCGCGCTCGACGCGGGCTCCGTCGTGACGGGGAGGGCCGAGGTCCACACCCACCCGTCCGTCGGCGCGGAGGCAGACGCGGTCGCCGACCTGCTGCGACGCGAGCACCTCGAGCTCGGGACGCCGTGGTCGCGGATGGCCGTGCTCGTGCGGTCGGGAGCGCGTTCGGTCCCCTTGCTGCGCAGGGTCCTCACGGCAGCGGGCGTGCCGCTCGAGGTCGCCGGGGACGAGGTCCCGCTCGCGCAGGAGCCCGCCGTCGCCCCGCTGCTGCTCGCCCTCCGGGTGGTGTACGACGAGCGAGCCCTCACCGTCGAGGCCGCGCGCCAGCTGCTGCTCTCCCCACTCGGTGGCGCGGACCCGGGCGCCCTGCGACGGCTCGGCCGGGACCTGCGGGCGCTCGACCGGCTGGCGCAGCGGGAGTCGGACGCGCCGTCGCGCCTGCCCGCGCCATCGGCGGAACTGCTCCGCGAGGCGGTCGCCGACCCGCGGCACCTCATCACCCTCGACGCTCAGGTCGCCCGCCCAGCGATGCGGCTCGCGGCTCTGCTCGCCGCGGCTCGCGGGAAGCTCTCCGACGGCCCGGAGGCTGCGCTGTGGGAGCTGTGGGACGGCAGTCCCTGGCCCGCCCGGCTCGAGGCCGCATCGCTCTCGGGCGCTGCCGCGGGACGCGCAGCCGACCGCGACCTCGATGCCGTCGTGTCGCTGTTCGCGATGCTCTCGCGCGCCGCCGAGCGCCGCACCGGCAAGGTCACCGCGATCCTCGACGAGATCGAGGCGCAGCAGATCCCCGGCGACACCCTCTCCGACGACGGGGTGCGCGGTGACGCGGTGCGGCTGCTCACGGCCCACCGCAGCAAGGGCCTCGAGTGGGACGTGGTGGTCGTCTGCGGGGTGCAGGAGGGCGTCTGGCCGGACCTGCGTCGCAGGTCCACGCTGCTCGAGTCCGAGCGCCTCGATGCCGACGGCTTGCGCGAGCCGGCCGACCGCGCGCAGCTGCTCGCCGACGAGCGGCGGCTGTTCTACGTCGCCTGCACCCGGGCCCGGCGCCGGCTCGTCATCACGGCCGTGGACAGCCCCGAGGACGACGGCGAGCGGCCGTCCCGGCTGCTCGACGAGACCGGGCTGACCGTCATTCAGCACCTCGACCGGGTTGGCCGACCGCTGTCGCTCCCGTCGCTCGTCGCCGCCCTGCGCCGCCGGGCGGTCGACCCCGAGTCCAGCCCTGCCCTGCGCCGGGCGGCCGCCGCGCGGCTGGCGCGGCTGGCCACCGCGGTGGACGACCGCGGGCTGCCCCTTGCTCCAGCGGCGTCCCCGGACCGGTGGTGGGGCCTGCACGACAGCACCGCCTCCGACCGCCCGCTCGTCGCGCCGGACGAGCCGGTCCGGCTGTCGGGGACGTCGCTCGGCAAGCTCGAGGAGTGCCCGCTGCGGTGGTTCCTCGAGCACGAGGTGCACGCCGAGCAACCGACCAGCACCGCGATGGGCTTCGGCGGGGTCCTGCACGCGCTCGCCCACGAGGTCGCGAAGGGCAGCACGCCCGCCGATCTCGACGCCCTCATGCTGCGGCTCGACAAGGTCTGGCGCCAGCTCGCCTACGACGCTCCCTGGCAGTCCGCGCAGCAGTACGCCGAGGCGCGCGACGCCTTGCAGCGCTTCCTCACCTGGCACTCCACGGACCGCGGCCGCACGCTGGTCGCGACCGAGATCGGTTTCACCGTCGAGCTTCCGGTCGCCGGCACCACCGTGCTGCTGCGCGGCTTCATGGACCGCGTCGAGCTCGACGCCGACGGGAGGGTGCACGTCGTCGACCTGAAGACCGGCAAGACTCCGCCCGGCAGGAAGGAGGTCGAGGAGCACCCGCAGCTCGGCACCTACCAGCTGGCGGTCCGCGAGGGCGCGCTCGCCGACCTGGTGCCCGACGCTGTGCCCGGAGGTGCCGAGCTGGTCATGCTGCGGCTCGACGACTCCCGCGGCGGGCCAAAGGTCCCCGAGCAGCCGGCCCTCAGCGGCGCGTGGGTCGACGAGCTCGTCGACAAGGCGGTCACCAGAGTGGTCGCCGAGTCGTTCCCGCCGACGCCGCAGGACCGCTGCGACCGGTGCGCCTTCCGGGTCTGCTGTCCTGCCCAGCCCGACGGCCGGCAGGTGGTCGAGTGAAGACGGATGAGCTGTGCCAGGCACTCGACAAGCCGTTCACCGACGAGCAGCTCGCCGCCATCACTGCCCCGCTGGAGCCGGGCCTGATCGTCGCCGGCGCGGGGTCGGGAAAGACCACCGTCATGGCGGCGAGGGTCGTCTGGCTGGTCGCCAACGGGGAGGTCGCGCCCGAGGAGGTGCTGGGCCTCACCTTCACCAACAAGGCCGCTGCCGAGCTGAGCTCGCGCATCCGGACCTCCCTTGCTGCTGCAGGGATCTCGACCCGCGCGGACGCCGGAGAACCGGTGGTGTCGACGTACCACTCCTTCGCCGGGCGGCTCGTGACCGAGCACGGGCTCCGGCTCGGGGTGGAGCCGCGGTCGCGGTTGCTGGCCGACGCGACCCGCTTCCAGCTGGCAGCCCGGGTGCTGCGGCGCCACCGCGGCCCAGTCGTGGCCCTGACCAAGACGCTGTCGAACCTCGTCGGCGACCTGGTCGCCCTCGACGCCGAGCTGTCCGAGCACCTCGTCACGCCCGCGCAGCTGCTCGAGTGGGACCGGGCCTGGACGGCGGCGCTCGACCGGCAGATCGCGGCCTGGGACGAGGTGCCGCGCTCGAAGGGGCACGCCGACAAGCTGCACAGGTGGCGGGAGGTGTCGGCGCAGCGCCAGGAGCTCGCCGCGCTCGTCGACGCCTACCGCGAGGCCAAGCGCGACCTCGACGCAGTCGACTTCGGCGACCAGGTCGGCCTGGGTGCGCGGCTCGCCGAGGAGGTCCCCGAGGTCGGCGCTGTCGAGCGGACCACGGCGCGGGTCGTGCTGCTCGACGAGTACCAGGACACGTCCGTCGCACAGCGCCGGATGCTCGCGGGGCTGTTCGGCGGCGGCCACCCGGTGACTGCCGTCGGTGACCCCTGCCAGGCGATCTACGGCTGGCGAGGTGCGTCGGTCTCCAACCTCGACGGCTTCCCGTCCCACTTCCCCTGCATCACGGGCGCTCCGGCGTCGGTCTTCACGCTGTCCGTCAACCAGCGGTCCGGCGGCCGGCTGCTGCAGCTCGCCAACGACGTCGCGGCCGTGCTGCGCCAGAAGCACCGCGTGGTCGAGCTGCAGGCACCTCCCGCCAAGGCCGCGCTCGGCGACGTGCGGCTGGCGCTGCACCCGTCGTGGAGCGAGGAGCTGGTCTGGGTCGCCGAGCAGGTGGAGGCTGCGCACCAGGCCGGCACGCAGTGGCGCGAGATAGCTGTCCTGGTTCGTGCCCGTCGCGACTTCGGTGACCTGCACGCGGCCCTGGTCTCCCGCGGCATCCCGGTCGAGGTCGTCGGGCTCGGCGGGCTGCTGCAGCTGCCGGAGGTGGCCGACGTCGTCGCGACCCTGGAGGTCGTCGAGGAGCCGACGGCCAACGCCGCGCTCGTCCGGCTGCTCACCGGCCCCCGCTGGCGGCTCGGCGTCCGCGACCTCGCACAGCTGGGGCGACGTGGCAAGGAGCTGCTCCGCAGCGGCGTGGCCGACCCGCGCCTCGACGAGGAGGACCCGCTCGAGCTCGACGAGACCGACCTCGACGTCGATGACACCGCGCTCGAGGAGGCCGTGGCGGGCATCGACCCGTGCGACGTCGTCGCGCTCGCCGATGTCCTCGACCGGCCTGGTCACGCCGGCTGGTCGCCCGAGGCGCTGCAGCGGGTGCGGGAGCTCGGCGCGGAGCTGCGCGACCTGCGCCGGCACCGCGACGAGCCGCTGCTCGACCTGGTGCACCGCGTGGTGGAGACCAGCGGCCTCGACGTCGAGCTCGCCGCCTCTCCGGAGGCCGTCGCGGCGCGTCGCAAGGAGTCGTTGTCGGCCTTCCTCGACGTCGTCGCCCGGTTCGCCGACCTCGACGGCGAGACGTCCCTGACGTCGTTCCTCGCCTTCCTTCGCGCCGCCGACGAGCACGAGCGTGGCCTGGACAGCATCGCGCCGTCCGGCAGTGACGCCGTGCAGCTTATGACGGCCCACAAGTCCAAGGGGCTCGAGTGGGACGTCGTCGTCTGCCCCGACCTGACGAAGAGGGTCTTCCCGTCCGAGGGGCTGAAGGACCAGTGGCCCTCCACGGCGGCGGTCCTTCCCGGGCCGCTGCGCGGCGACGCGCCGGACCGTCCCGAGCTGGGAGAGGACCTCACCAAGGAGGTGGTGGCGGCGTTCGACAACGACAGCCGCGAGCACCTCGACCGCGAGGAGCGCCGGCTCGGCTACGTCGCGTTCACGAGGGCCCGCAGCCTGCTGATCGGCAGCGGCCACTGGTGGGGGCCGACGCAGAAGAAGCAGCGAGGTCCTTCGCCGTTCCTCGAGGCGCTGCGCGACCACGCGTCCGCCGGCCACGGCACCGTCGACCGCTGGACCGACCCGCCCGCGGAGGACGACGACAACCCGGCGCTGCGCGAGCGCCCGAGCTTCACCTGGCCCGCCCCCTACCTGCTCGACGCCCTCGCGCGGCGGCGGGCCGCGGCGGAGCAGGTCCGCGCCGACGTCCAGCGCCTCGCCGCCGGGGAACCGCTGGAGGAGGACTCCGGGCTCGCACCGCGGGAGCGCGAGCTGCTCGAGCTGCTCGACAAGGAGTCGCGCCTGCTGCTCGACGAGGAGCGGGCCGCACGCCGGGCGGTCAGGACCGTGCGGCTGCCGATGTCGATGTCGGCCTCGCAGGTGATGCGGCTGCAGCAGGACCCTGAGGCCTTCGCCCGGGAGCTGGCCCGCCCGATGCCGCGACCGCCGGCGCCGGCCGCGCGTCGGGGGACCCGGTTCCACGCCTGGGTGGAGGCGCTGTTCGAGCAACGACCGCTGCTCGACCCGGACGAGCTGCCCGGCGCCGAGGACGACGAGCTCGGGAGCGACGCCGACCTGGTCGCGCTGCAAGAAGCGTTCCTGGCCGGGGCCTGGGCGAGCCGCAAGCCGTACGCCGTCGAGGCACCCTTCTCCCTCCCGCTCGCGGGACGGGTGGTCCGGGGCCGCATCGACGCGGTCTACGACCTGGGTGACGGGCGCTGGCAGGTCGTGGACTGGAAGACCGGTCGCGAGGCGGCCGATCCGGTTCAGCTCGCGGTCTACCGGCTGGCCTGGGCACGTCTGGTCGGTGTTCCGGTCGACGACGTCAGCGGGCTGTTCCTGTACGTCCGCACCGGCAGGGAGGACCTGCACGAGGACCTGCCCGGGGAGGCCGAGCTGGAGGCTCTGCTGACAGGTCGCACCGAGGTCGAGAACCTGACGCTCATCTGAAGAGGAGCGGTTGACCGCACAACGGCATATTCTTCTCAGTTCCTTCAGGAGGTCGCTGTGCCCAGCAAGATCGTGCGTGCCCTGTTCAGCGGTTCGGCAGCGTGCGCGCTGACCGCAGCCGTCCTCACCGGCGTGACGTCGCCGACCAGCTCGACGGCGGTGCCGACGCCGCACGGCATCTGCCCCTCGGGCCAGCACCTCGACCAGCTCGCGCGGCTCGCGGGCCAGGCCACGTGCGTGTCGACGACCGAGAACGAGGGCGTCGACGAGCAGCTCACGATGAACCACGCCCTGCAGGTCAAGCACCAGGGCAACTACCCGGTCGCGTCGGACGCCTACGCGAGCGCGGTCGGCCAGGCCTCGCAGCTCGCCGCCTCGAAGGCCTACGGCGCCAGCAGCTGGCAGGCTCTCGGCACGGACGCGCTGTACGCGGACGGCGCCCCCTACGGACGGGTCAACGGCGAGGGACTGCACAACCTCTCGGGCCGCATCCAGGGCTTCGCCTACGACCCCGCCAACAGCAAGGTCTGGTACGCCGCCGTCGCCAACGGCGGCGTCTACCGCAGCACCAACTCGGGGAGCAGCTGGACGTCCATCGGCGACGACCTGCCGAGCCAGATCATCGGCAGCGTGGCGGTCGCCAAGGGCGGCACGCTGGTCGTCGGCAGCGGGGACCCGGCCTTCGGCGGCGACTCCTACTCCGGCCTCGGGGCCTTCTGGTCGAGCGACCGCGGCGCCAGCTGGCACCACGCCACCGGCGTGCCGAACGGCACCATCACGTTCCGCGTCGCGGTCGACCCGGTGCACACCAACATCGTCTACCAGGCCACCGGCAAGGGGCTGTGGCGGTCGACCGACAGCGGGCACTCCTACAAGAACGTCGGGCTGCCGACGACGTGCACCTCGCTGACCAAGCCGACCTGCTTCTTCGCCAACATCGTCAGCGACGTCGTCGTGCGACCGAACGACAGCACCGGCCACGGCGGCGGTCAGGTCCTCGCCGCGGTGGGCTGGCGCGCGGGCGACAAGCTCAACGCCGCGGGCACGCCGCAGGCGCCGCGCGACGGCATCTACTACTCGGCGGCCGGGGCGCCCGGGACGTTCACCTTCATGGACCCGGCCGGCACCGGCTTCCCGACCGTCGCCCGTGCGGGTCGCACGGCCCTCGGCCTGGCGATCGGTGCGCGCCAGAACCACGACTACGTCTACGCCCTGGTCGAGGACCCGAGCCGGTTCAACAAGCAGACGGCGATCGGTGACACCCCCGCGCTCCCGCCGACCGGCACGCCCATCAACAACACGCTGAACCCAACGGTCCTCAACGGCCTCTACGGCTCCAAGGACTTCGGCAAGCACTGGACCCTGATGGCCAACGCGGACCAGATGGACGCGCCGACCCACCAGTCGGCGCTCGGTGGCACGGAGTGCGCGCTC
>JAODNF010000035.1 GCA_025464915.1 Frankiales bacterium
GGTCGGCGCGCGCGATGCCGGTCAGGACGCGCAGGGCGGGCGCGACCTCCCGGGCGAACCCGGCGAGGGCGGGTACGTCGAGCAGGCCGTTGTTCGCCTGGCGGCAGGCCGCGGCGAGACCGGGCGACTCGTCCAGGAGCGAGAGGACCTGAGCCACGACGCCGCCGTAGACGTCGGCGTCGACGAGCAGCGCAGGCCAGCCGAGGGCGGCGAGCTCCGCGGCGACGCCGACGGCGACCGTCGTGCGGCCCGGCGCGCCGGTCGGTCCCCAGACCGCGACGAGGCGCCCCGTGCCGGTCGGAGTCTCGTGCTCCTCCACCGGGTCCGGCGCCGACGGCAGGGCGGCCCGGGGGTCCGACAGCGCGGACAGGTCCGCGGGCAGCGGGGTCAGGACGACGACCGCCTCCACGACGGCAGCGCTGATCGCCTCGGCACTCGCGTCGCTCGGCAGCACCGCCGAGACCCCCAGCTGGCGCAGCCGGCGCTCGGCGTCCTCGTCGCCGGGTGGCACCAGGCCGACGACCGCGACGCCGGCGACGGCCAGCCGGGTCAGCGCCTCGCGGTCGAGGCGGCGCAGGTCCGCCGAGAGCAGGACGGCACGTGCCTGCCCGGTGGCCGCGGTGGCGAGCAGGTCGGCAAGGTCGACGCAGCGACGGACGACGGCCACGCCGAGGTCGCCGCGGGAGAGAGCGGCGACGAGGCGCGACTCCCAGACGGAGTCGGTGACCGCGGTGAGGACGGGGACCTGCATCACGGCTCCGGGGTCGCGGTCGCCAGCGGCGACAGGTGCGCGTCGGGCACGCGCACGAGGTCGATAGGACCGTCGGCGAGGGCCTGCACGAGGGTGAGCACCTGCGACGGGTCCACCGTCACCACGACCGGGACGGTCTGTCCGCTGGAGGTCAGTCCGCTCGAGCGGGTCACCTTCGCGACGACGACGTCGGGCAGCACCAGCCGAGGGACGGTGAGGTCGACGCCCCTGGTACCCCGACGGACGGCTTTGTCGTCGGGTGTCACGTAGACGTCCACGACGTCACCCGCGCGCAGGTCGGTGGGCAGGTGGCCGAAGGCGACCGCGACCGTGACCTGCCGTCGCTCCACCTGCTTGCCCGGGGCGGCCAGCGCGTCGTGCGGGAGCAGCTCGTGCGTGCCGACGCTGCGGAGCACCACGTAGCCGACCGGCGCCGGCCCTGCGAGGTAGCGCCCGCTGGTGTCGAACAGCCGCACCTTCGTCAGCTCGAGGTCGTCCGTCACCAGCACCGTGCCCGGGGCCAGCGCGTGCCTCGCCGACCAGACCTGCTGGCTGCTGTCGGCGCCGGCGAGAACCTTCGCACCCACCAGCACGCTGATCAGGACGAGCAGCACGCCCAGGACGAGCCGGCCGTCGAGCCAGCTCGGGGTGGCGAGGCGGGAGGCCGAGGGCGAGCCGGGGGCGTCCGTCATGGAGCGGCATGGTGCCGCATGTCAGGGTCCGTTCGCACCCGTCCCTGTGGATGTTCGGCGAAACGAAGGCAAACGGTGGCACACTGCGGCAACCGCACCCGGTCGAGAGGAGCTTCCGTGGCCGTCCCGCGCTTCCTGCAGCTGTCGGACGTCGCCGAGGTCCTGAACATCTCGGCGTCCCAGACCTACGCGCTGGTCCGCAACGGGGACATCAAAGCGATCAAGATCGGTGGCCGCGGGCAGTGGCGGGTCGAGGCGCAGGCGCTCGAGGACTACATCCAGCGCATGTACGCCGAGACCCAGGCCTTCGTGGACACTCATCCCCTCGGCGCCGGCGAGTCGGTTCCCGAGGACTAGCCCCAGCTGCGGATGGCCCCCACAGCGGTGAGCGGCACCAGCCGCACCTGACGGACGGCCGCCGCTCGGCGGGCCTCCCCCGGCGGGTGCTCCGCGACGTCGACGTGGTCCGCCCCGACGCTGTCCAGGGTGCCGGTCAGCGTCGAGCCGTCAGCCAGCACCAGCTGGATACCCGATCGACTGCGTACCAGCGCTTTCAGCGCCCACCGCAGGTCCAGGCGGCGCTCCACCTCGCCCTCTGAGCCGGGCACCTCCGCCGGCTTGCCCACACCGGCGAGCGACAGCAGGGCGGACGCCGCGACCAGCAGCTCGCCGGCGCCCTCCTCCTGCAGCAGCAGCCAGTCGCTGCCCGCGTCGAGCAGCCGGCCGCGGGCGGCACCGAGGCCCCGGACGTGCAGCGACACCTGCGCCCCGAGCGAGGGGCGGAGCCGGTCGACGAGGCGCAGCCGGCCGACCTCGAGTCGGGTGCGGTCAGCCACCTCCGCCGCCAGCTCCGCGGCCTCGGCGGCGGACAGCTGGGCGTCAAGGTCGGCGAACAGCTCGTCCCAGCGCACCGTCCCCACCCTGCCCCCCCGCACCCGATTCCGCTACCCCACTTGACCAGAGGTTCCCGAACGTTTACAAAGGCAAACACAAGCAAACGCAAGAAATGGAGAGCCAGAGGATGCAACGAGCTCAGGCACTGGGCGTGCTGGCGGCCGTCCCGGCGCTGGCCCTGCTCGCTCCCGCCGCCACGGGGCCGACGGCGCCCCTCGTCACGGCGGTGGCCTCGGCCGCCTGGACCTGCACCGCGTGGCTGCTGCTGGTCCTCGTCCTGGAGCAGAGCTCGCGCCTGCCCGGTGACCTGGGTCGGGTCGCGGCGGCGCTGGCCCGCCGGGTGGCCCCGCGGTCGGTCCGC
>JAODNF010000064.1 GCA_025464915.1 Frankiales bacterium
GCGTCGAACCACCTGCTGAACATGTTCCCGTCGTTCAAGCAGTACAACGTCGGTGCGACGTCGGACCCGACCAACGTCACACGGGGCTCCTACAGCACGGCCACGGCCGGGTTCCTCGCCGACATCAACGCCGGCACGCTGCCGCAGGTGTCCTGGATCTTCCCGTCGGCGCAGAGCACGGAGCACCCCGGCGACGGTCCGATCAACGCCGGCCCGCAGTACTACGAGCCGATCATCGCCGCGCTCATGGCCTCCCCCTCGTGGGAGAGCACCGCGATGTTCATCACCTGGGACGAGAACGACGGCTACTTCGACCACGTCCCGCCTCCCACCGCGCCCAGGGGAACGCCGCTCGAGTACCTGACCCACACCGCCTTCGGGTACGACGACGGCTCGTCCAACACCCAGGCGGGGACGGCCAACCCCAAGGACCCGTCGGAAGGCATCAGAGGTCCTGTCGGCCTCGGCTTCCGGGTGCCGAACATCGTCATCAGCCCCTGGAGCACCGGTGGACGCGTCAACTCCGAGGTCTCCGACCACACTTCCTGCCTGAAGCTGGTCGAGACGCTGTTCGGCGTCCCGCTCAAGGGCAGGGGCATCGTCTCGGACTGGCGCTACGACCTGGTCAGCGACCTGACCGGCTGCTTCGACTTCAGCAGCGCCACGCCGTCGGGGCCGCCCCCGTCAGCGCTGCAGTCCGCCTTCGTCGCGTCGCAGGCGCTGTTCGCGACCCACGGAAGCGGTGACGAGACACCACCCGTCACGCAGCTCATGCCGAAGCAGGAGACGACGCCGGCCCGACCGAGGGTGGGTCCCATCCCGTCGTACCCGAAGCCGACCACCCCGACGGAGCCCCCGACGACCCACCCGGCGAAGCCGGCGGTGCCGCACGCCGCCGCGGGCGGTGGCCATCAGCTCGCCAGCACGGGCGGGCTGCCAGGCGCGGAGGCCGCCGTGGCAATGCTCTCTGCCGGGGCTGTCGCGGCCAAGGTCATGAACAGGTACGACCCGACCGTCGTGCTGGCCGACGGTGTGCAGGACGCGATGCGCACCGTCGTGCGCAAGCGGCACGAGCGGGGCGGCGCGAGCGACGTGACGCAGGCCGGCGGGCACCTCCGCAAGCCGGTCGAGCCCGACGACCAGCCGTGATGCTCGTGACGCGCCAGACCTAGGTACGCCCCGGCGCTGAGCGCTGGTCGCACTGAGGTGCTTGAGTCATGGCGTGCCGGAGGACGAGCTGACCGTGAGCCGGATGGCCGCGTTCCGGGACGAGGTCGCAGCGCGCCGGGGGCTGGACCTGCCGGACTACCAGGCGCTCTGGTCGTGGACGGTCGACGAGCCCGAGGCCTTCTGGCCGGATGTCGTCCAGCACTTCGGCCTGACCTTGAGCGGTGACGCCTCCTGCGTGCTCGCGGAGGCGGGCATGCCTGGCGCGGTCTGGTTCCCCGGCGCCTCGGTGAGCTTTGCGCGCGAGGTGTTCCGCCAGGCCGTCCCGGACCGTCCCGCCCTGGTCGCCCTCGACGAGACGGGCGCGGTGATGACGACGAGCTGGGAGCAGCTGCTCCGCAGCACCCAGGGGCTTGCGCGTTGGCTCGAGTCGCAGGGAGTCCGGGCCGGTGACCGCGTCGTCGGCTACCTGGGCAACCGGTCGGAGGCGGTCGTGGCGTTCCTCGCGTGCGCGTCGATCGGTGCGATCTGGGCGGTCTGCAACCAGGACGTGTCCGCTGCCGGCGCGGCAGCGCGCTTCACCCAGCTCGAGCCGAAGGTCCTGGTCACGGCACGGTCCTCGCACTACGGCGGTCGGCGAATCGACCACGCAGAGGCCATCGCCGAGCTTGTCGCCGCCCTGCCCACGGCGAAGGGCGTCCTGATCGTCGGGGGCGAGCACGCGGTGAGCACGGCCCCGTGGGACGAGGCGGTCGCCACAACCGGTGATGAGCGCTTTGTCGACGTCGCGTTCGACCACCCGTTGTGGGTGCTGTTCTCGTCCGGCACGACCGGCGCGCCGAAGGGTCTCGTCCACGGGCACGGGGGAGTGCTCCTGCAGCAGTGCGTCGGCATCGGCCTGCACTTCGACGTCCGCCCCGGCGACCGGCTGCTCTGGTACTGCAGCACGAGCTGGGTGATGTGGAACTTCCAGGTCGCGAGCCTGCTCGTCGGCGCGACGGCCGTCCTCTACGACGGCAGCCCGAACCACCCTGACGTCGACCTGCTCTGGCGGATCGCGGAGGAGCACCGCATCACCCAGCTCGGCGTCAGCCCGGGCCTCCTCTCGCTCATGGAGAAGGAGGGGCTGACTCCCGCGGAGCAGCACGATCTCAGCGCACTGCGCGCTCTCGGCGTCACCGGATCGCCGCTGTCCGCGCAGCTCGCGCGGTGGGCACGTTGGCAGGTCGGAGTCCCGCTCAACGTGATCAGCGGTGGTACGGACGTCGCGACCGCCTTCGTCGCGGCCAACCCGCTGGATCCCGAGCCGGCACCTGGCCGGATGGGAGCCCCCTGCCTCGGTGTGGCTGCAGTCGCCGTCGACCCGTCCGGTGCTCCCCTTGCCGGCGAGGTTGGTGAGCTGGTCATCACCAGGCCGATGCCGTCCATGCCCGTCGAGCTCTGGGGCGACCCCGACGGTGACCGCTACAGGGAGACGTACTTCTCGACGTTCCCGGGGGTGTGGCGCCAGGGCGACTGGGCGACGTTCACCACCCAGCCCGACGGCCACGTCACGGTACAGGTGCACGGACGCTCCGACGCCACCTTGAACCGCAACGGGGTCCGCCTCGGAACCTCCGAGATCTACGCCGCCGCCGAGCGGCTGCCCGAGGTGCTCGAGACGCTGGTCGTCGGCGTCGAGCAGCCGGACGGCGGCTACTGGCTGCCGATGTTCGTGCACCTCGCCGATGGCTGTGCCCTCGACGAGGAGCTGGTCGCGCGCCTCCGGTCCGCCATCCGCACCGCCGCGTCCCCGCGGCACGTCCCCGACGAGCTCATCGCCGTGCCCGGCCTGCCGCACACCCTGACCGGCAAGCGGCTCGAGGTTCCGGTCAAGCGACTGCTGCTCGGGCACCCGACGGCCGAGGTCGTGTCGGTCTCAGCCGTGGACCGGCCTGAGCTGCTGGCCTGGTTCGCCGATTTCGCAGCAGCGCGCGGCGCGACCGGCGCCTGACACGACGAGACCCCGCTCCGCCTCGGAGAGGGGCCTCGTCGTCGAGGTCAGCCCGAGGTGGACGAGCTGGCGGACGGCGCCGGTGCGGTGCCGGATCCGTGGCCCCGGCCCCCGGCGTTGGCGGTCACGGTCTTCAGGTCCTTGCTGACGTCGTAGAACACGCTGTTGCCGCTGGCGTCGGTGCCGAGGGCGTCGTAGCTGCCGTCGGCGTCCTTGCGGACGGTGGTGATGGTGACGGTGCTGTACTTCGCCTTGACCGCGGCCTTGACGTCGGTGGCCTCGGTGCCGGTCACGGCCGTGTCCTTGCTCGCGCCGCCACCGCCTCCGCGGTGCCCGCCTCCGGCGCCTGCCGTGACGGTCTTGAGGTCGGCGCTGACGTCGTAGAAGACGCTGTTGCCGCTGGCGTCGGTGCCGAGGGCGTCGTAGCTGCCGTCGGGGTCCTTGCGGACGGTGGTGATGGTGACGGTGCTGTACTTCGCCTTGACGGCGGCCTTGACCTGGTCGGCCGTGGTGCCGGTGACAGCGGTGTCGCTGCTGGCGCCCTTGGCCGGTGCCGTCGTCGTCGATCCGGAGGCGCTGCCGTAGGACCGCGTGGTCTCGGCGGCGTTGGCGGTCATGCTGCCCGCCAGGACGCCACCGGCGACCAGGCCGGACGCGACCAGCGCCGTGGCGGCGCCGACCTTGCGGATGCTGCGTGTGGACATGAGCATGGTCCTCTCGTTGGCCCCTCGTGGGGCTCTGGGTGTCCCCGACCGGGGTTGATACCAAGGTCGGCGCCGTTCCTGTGCTGAACCTGCCAGGCGTCTGCGGCGCTCCTGGAAGGTTTCGTGTCGCTGTGAGACCCACGACCCCTCAGAAGGCGAAGCGCTCCTCGTGGAACTGCTCCTGGGGCAGACCGCTCGCCCGCAGGGCCTTCCTGAGCGCGCCGGACATCCCTGGCGGCCCGCAGAAGTAGACATCGCGCTCGCAGACGTCCGGGCACACCCGGGTGAGGTGCCTGCGGTCCAGCGGCGGAGCCGCGTCACCGAACTCGAACAGGACGCGAGCTCCTCGCGAACCGGCGAGGTGCTCGAGCTCGGCGCGGAACAGCAGGTCGGACTCGCTGCGTGCCCGGTAGACCAGCAGCAGGTCCTGGCCGGTGGACAGGGGCATCGTCTCGAAGAGCGCACGCATGGGCGTGATGCCCACGCCACCCGCGATCAGGAGCACGTTGCGCCTCGTGCGACGTGCCGCCGTCATCGCGCCGTACGGCCCCTCGGCGAGCAGCCAGGTGCCGGGCTCGACCTTCTGCAGCTTTGCGCTGCCGTCGCCGAGCGTCTTCACGGTCAGTCGCAGCCGGTCGTCGGTGGGGGGCGCTGACAGGCTGAAGGGATGGGCGGTGAGCCAGGTGTCGGGGCTGAGGAAGCGCCAGCGGAAGAACTGGCCCGACTCGGCCTGGAGCTCGCGCAGGTGACGGCCCTCGACGACGATCGTCGTCACGCCGGGACCCTCCTCGTAGACCTCGAGCACGCGAAGGCGGTGGCGGCCCGCCGTCCGCAGCGGCGTCAGGACGCGGTGGATGAGGACCGCGGCGAACACGAGCGTGTACATCAGCGCCCAGGCCACCTGAAGAGCGCGGTGGCCGGTGAGGTCGGGACCGGCGAGCTGGTGCACGAACGAGAGCGCCACCCCGAGGTAGACGAGCAGGTGCGTTGCGTGCCAGGCCTCGTAGCTCACGCGCCGCCGCGCGGCGCGGACGGACAGCACCGCGACCGCGAGGAACATCGCAGTTCCCAAGGTGGCCGCGATGAGCCACGGCAGGCGCAGCACGTGCCAGAGCGCCAGCCAGCCGCTCTCCTGCCTGCTCTGGGCCCAGGCGGCCGTCGCGGCGTAGGCGTGGATCACGACCAGGGTGACGACGAGCCGGCCACCCAGCCCGTGCCACCTGGCGAGGCGATCGGCACCGATCCCGCGCTCCAGCGACGGGACCCGCGCCATCAAGCCGACGAGCACCACGACGCCGAAGCCGGCGAGCATCCCCGCCAGGTGCGCGATCAGGACAACGGGCTGAAACGGCCCGGGTCCGCGCATCGCGTCGAGCACGGGCCAGACGACCATGACGAGCGCACCGAGGAGGACGGTCACCGCGAGCTCATCGGCACGCGCGCGGCCGGGGAGCTGCGGGGCAGTCCGCGTCGTCGTGGTCGTCATCGCGCGCCGACCCTCGGCACGTCGTGGCTGACGCTCGCAGGAGTCACGGTGACGACCGCGGGGGGCGCTGGACCCGCGACGGGTGAGGTGCTGGGCGCGGTGAGACCGAGCCACAGCGCGACGGAGACGGCCAGTCCGACGATGACGCGCTGGGTGCGGTCTGACGTCGCCAGGGCGGACCTGAGGAAGGGGGGCATGGGGATCCTTGCTGAGGGTTGATGCCTCCAGCGTGGGAGCCGTCGCTGTGGGCCGGCTGCCAGCCGGCTGTCAGGAACCGGCAGGGTTCAGTCGCACCTGTTCTCCCCTCGCGCCTCCGACTCGGACCAGGCGTGGTCGAGGATCGAGCGTCCGGAAGGATGCCGCAAGGTCGCCGTCAGCCGGCTGTCCAGCTCCTGTGGGGGAGTGACAGCCGTCAGTCGGCCGACGCCGGTGCGGTCTGGTGCGGGGACCGGCCGCGGTGCCGCCTGACGGTGCCGCCGTAGCCCCAGCAGACCAGGCAGTGCAGCGCCCGGTCCTCCTCGGCGTCGCGGTGCGAGAAGGGGACGTCAGCCGCCGGCCGGCCGATGGTCGTGCTGCTTTGGGTCATGTCGGGCTCCTGGTTCGTCCTCCGCGAGGAGTTGCTGCTCAGCCGAGCGCCTCTTCACACCTGACGGCGCCCGGGATCCCGATCAGGTGGTTCGGACCTGGTCATCGCGCCACTCGGTGCACGTCCCGACGCCCCGGAAGACAGGCCTGCCGGTCGCCTTCGGCGACCACGTCGCCGACAGCACGCTGCGCATCATGCTTCCGTAGGCTGAAGCCTGGCCGCTCAGGTCGCGACGGGGGTCCGCGGCAGCCGGGCCGGTGCCCGCACCGCGAGCGCCACCCCCACGGCGGTGACGCCGACCCCGACGACGGACAGCGCGGCCAGCCGCTCGTCGAACAGCAGCCAGGCCTCGAGAGCCGTCGCCGGCGGGACGAGGTAGAGCAGGCTCGAGACGCTGCTGGCCGTGCCGCGACGGAGCAGCAGCATCAGCAGCACGACGGCGCCGAGGGAGAGCACGATCACCAGCCAGGCGAGCGCCCCGACGAAGCGCGGCGTCCAGTCGATGCGCTGGTGCTCGGTCGCGACCGAGGCCACGGCGAGGACGACTGTCGCGGCGGCGTACTGGGTGCAGGTGCCCCATAGCAGCGGGATCCCGTCGCCGTACCGCTTCTGCCACAGCGTGCCGCCGGTCCCGCCGGCCAGGGCGACGAGGCAGCTCATCAGCCCGGCGAGCGGGAGCGAGCCGCCGAGGTCGGGGCCGACGACCAGCGCCACGCCGCTGATGCCGAGCACCAGACCGAGCCACTGCCTGCCGGCCAGCCGCTCGCCGAGCAGCGGGAGGGCGAGCGCCGCGACCAGGACGGGCTGCAGGCTCACGACCACGGCGCTGACGCCGGCCGGAGTGCCGTGGGCGATGGCCCAGAAGACGCCACCGAGGTAGGTCGCGTGCAGCAGCAGCCCGGACACCGCTGCGCGTCCGGCGTGAGCCCGGTCGATCCGGGTGCGCGTGACGACGGCGGCGACGGCGAGCAGGGCGGTGGCGATGACCAGTCGGAGCGCGAGGAACGTGAAGGGGTCCGCGTCGGGCAGGCCGTACTTGGCACCCACGAAGCCCGTGCTCCAGAGCAGCACGAAGACCGCGGGCGCCAGCACGGGGTGATTGTGTCAGCGCGAGCCGACGCGGCGACGTCCCGGGGTAGCCGCGCTCGCGCAGCTCTCCCGTGACATCGACCTGCTGGTGCAGACGGCCCTGCGGCTGACCGCGGACGACGCCCTCGCCGGTTAGCGAGCCTCGGGCAGGGTCAGCCGGCGCGGACCGCCCGCAGGGGCCGCACCGGCGCCAGGGTGTCGCCCAGGACGAGCAGGTCGGCGAGGTCGTTGGACCGTAGCCCCCGCGCCGCGTCGGCCGAGGGCCGCACGACGACGAGGGCGCCGCCGTGCCGCTGCAGGTAGTGCTGGACGCCGCGCAGCAGCTGCACCGCCTCGGTCTCGATGTGGCTGACCTCGGACAGGTCGAGGACGATGCTGCGCAGGCCGGTGCTGAGCGCTGTCGAGATGACCTGACGCAGGGCGGCGCACCCGTCCTCGTCCAGCGGACCGTGCGGCTGCACGGCGACCCCGGCGGAGGACGTCGTGACGTTCACGGCCGGTCCTCCGTCCCCCGTCCGCTCCGCTCCTTCTCGGCGATCGCGGCCCGGCGGTCAGCCCCCTGCTCGCCGGCGTAGCCGACGTCGTCGCCGGCGATGCGACCGACGTACTCGCCCTTGGGCGTGGTGCCCGTGGTGCTCGCCTGGTCGGGGGCGTCGGGATCCGGCACGCCGCCGGTCGCGCGGGACAGCGCCTGCCGGTCGTCCGGGCGTACGTCCTGCTCGTGCGGTCTCGGGTCCTTGCCCATCGAATTCGCCCTGCCCCTCACCTGCGGACACGACTCCGAGCGGGGGCCGTGCTGGCTTGCGCCGCCGACCACCTGCCCTTCCCATTACGGTGTAAACCGCTGTCCTCCGGGACCGGCTGCTCCTCCCTTCGCCGATCCCTCCTGCCCGCCCAGGCGGTCCTGAAGTGCCGCGTTGTCCGCCTCCAGGCTCAGCACCATGGCGATGCCGGCGAGGTTCAGGCCGCCCTCGAGCAGGTCGGCGATGCGGCGCAGCCGGTCGAGGTCGTCGTGCGAGTAGCGCCGCGTCCCGCCACCGGTCCGCGAGGGCTCCAGCAGGCCGCGCGTCTCGTACGCACGCAGGCTCTGCGGCTGCATGCCCACCAGCTCCGCGGCCACCGAGATGCCGAAGACGCCGGTAGCGGGGTCGAGAGCGCTCATGCCGCGAGTGTTGCATGAATCCGGCTGCTCGTGGTAGAAGAAATATGCATCGCACGATGCAGATCCAGATCCGTCCCTTCTCATGAGGAGCACGACCATGCTCATGCGTACGGACCCGTTCCGCGACGTCGACCGCCTCACCCAGACCCTGTTCGGCCTTGGCACGCAGGGTCGACCCACCACGATGCCGATCGACGCCTGGCGCGCCGGCGACGAGTTCGTCATCGAGCTCGACCTCCCGGGCGTCGACCCGGCGAGCATCGACGTGGACGTCGAGCGCAACGTCCTCACCGTCAGGGCCGAGCGGCCGTTGCGGGCCAACGACGCCGAGCTCATCACCGCCGAGCGCTCCCGGGGTGTCTTCTCCCGGCAGCTGTTCCTCGGCGACGCCCTCGACACCGAGAAGGTGTCGGCGTCCTACGAGCACGGCGTGCTCACGCTGCGCATCCCGGTCGCAGAGCGCGCGAAGGCGCGCAAGGTCCCGGTGCAGGGCGCCGGTGCCGACGAGCACCTCAGCATCACCGCCTGATCCCGAGACCCCGGACGTGGACGACGTGACCACAGCACGCAGCAGCAGGCCGGTTGGCGGCTCCGAGCCGATCGAGCCCCTCACCTCCGGCAGGCCGGGATGAGCAGCCAGGGCCCGGGCGAGAAGCTGTTCGACGCGAGCTTCGCCCACGGCGACCGGTACGCCCCGCCGGCGTCGACCGAGCCGGTGACCGTCGTCGTGGAGGGCGCGGCGTGCCCCGGTGAGGTGCTCGGTCGCAACGGCCCCCGGACCCAGGTGCGCTACCAGAGCGCAGGTCACAGCTATGTCCGCTGGTTCGACTCCGACCAGGTCCTGCAGGACTGGCAGGTGGCCGACTAGGTGCCGGCAGCCTTGGCGACGAGCTTGCGCAGCATCGTGGTGTTGCGACTCGTGCTGGACAGCGGACCGAGGACCTTCTCCCAGTCGCGCCGCGTGAGCGGTGAGTCGCTGGACCTCCCGCGCATCAGCCAGTGCACGTCGGACCCGTGGACCTGCAGGGTGTCGAAGTCTCCCGATAGCGACTCCAGGGCCTTGGCCTGAGAGGTGGAGGGGGCCTTCTTGAGGAACGTGACGAAGTAGGTGTCGCCGGTCGCGAGCCGGAAGGGCTCGAGCAGGAGCGCCTTCTCGACCTCGGCGACGGTGCGCACGAAGGTCGTGACCTCGAAGCCGAACTCCTTCTCCAGCAGTGCCTCCAGCTCCGACTCGAGGGTGCTGCGGGCGGCGCTCGAGGTCAGCCCGATGTTGCCGGAGTTGATGTACGTCCAGGCGTCCTCGTGCCCCGACTCGCGCAGCACCTCCTTCACCCGCGGCATGCTCACGCGCCGCTTGCCGAGGTTCACCGCCCGCAGGAACGCCAGTCGCGAGGTCACGACCGCAGGGTAGGGCGGGTCAGCTCGGGCTCGGGGTGGGCGGGTCCACCGGCGAGGTCCAGTAGGTGTGCCGGGTCGCGTGGCTCACGGTGCCGAGGAGGGGGAGCGAGGCCTCGTACCTGGCCCGGTCCGCGAACACGGCGGCGGGGTCGGCGCTCTCGGTGCGGAAGCGTCCGACGGCGCTCGCGGAGTCCAGGGCGACGCCCTTCGCCACGATCATTCGCGGGACGTCCTTTCCCGCGATCCAGTCGGCACCGAACTGCCCGAGCCCGTAGCCCATCAGCTTCCAGGCGAACGCGATGCTCAGCTTGTACGCGCCGCCCGCCTTCACGAGGTCGAGGGCCTCGCTGTCGCCGTCGACCCCCGACAGGAACATGTCGTCGCGCAGCCGGCCGGCCGCCTTCAGCGCCCGGAAGGCGCCGACGACGACGGTGTCCCCGCCGAGCACGACCTTGATGTCGCGGTGGGCCTGCAGCGCGCTCTGCATCGTCCGGTATCCCGACGAGGTGCTGATGTCGGCGACGGTCAGGTCGCTGACGACCTCGATGCCCTCACCGCCGGTCTTGAGCCCTTCCAGCACGCCGCGGTGCCGGACCCTGAGCTGCGGCGAGGCGGTGTCCAGGTTGAAGTAGAGGACCTTCGCCTCGCCGCCCAGGTGGGCGGTCACGTAGTCGGCGGCGGCCTTGCCCTGGTCGTACCCGATCTGGTGCTGGCTCGCGACGACCTGAAGCGTGCTCGGGGCCGTGATGATCCCCTGCGTGCACACGCCCTTGTCGATGGCGCGCTGCAGCACCAGGCTGTCCGCGTCGGGGGAGAGCGGCTGCATGGCCAGCGCTCCGACGCCCTGCCGCAGGAAGGCGTTCATCTGGTCGACGTGCTTGCCCGGGTCGTTGCCCGAGGTGGCGGTGACGTAGTCGAGGCCGCGTGAGTCAGCGGCCTGCTTCATGCCGGCCCCGAGCGCGAGGAAGAACTCGGAGTCGGCCGTCGAGGCCCACGCGACCCGGCCCGGCAGGCCGGTCCCGCGTCCGGCGCCACTGCTCGGGCGGAAGGGCTCGAGGGCGTTGGGGTCGGTGGGAGCTCCGTCGCTCGAGCCGCCGGAGCAGCCGGCGAGCAGGGTGAGCCCGCTGAGCCCGAGCAGCTCCCTTCGCGACAGCGGCGTCACGTGGGGATGCCCTCGGGGCGGGTGGGCAGCCGCACCACGGTGATGAAGAAGTCGTCGATGGCCCGGACGGCCTCGACGAACTGGTCGAAGTCGACGGGCTTGCGGACGTAGGCGTTGACGTGCAGGTCGTAGGTCGCGAGCACGTCCTCCTCCGCATCGGACGTGGTCAGGACGACGACCGGGATGCGTCGCAGCTTCGCGTCGCTCTTGATGTCCCGGAGCACCTCGCGCCCGTCCCGTCTCGGCAGGTTGAGGTCGAGCAGCACGAGGTCGGGAGTGGTCGCGCCGGCGTACTCGCCCCGCTTGTGCAGGTAGGCGATCGCGTCCTCCCCGTTGGTGAGGACCGTGAGGTTGTTGGCGACCTTGTAGTCCTGGAAGGCCTCGCGCGTCATGAGCACGTCACCGGGATCGTCCTCGACGAGCAGGACCTCGATGGGCTGGGCGTCAGGCATGGTTCTCCTCGATCGGGAGCGTGAAGGACACGCAGGTGCCGCCCAGGGGCGAGGGGCGCAGCTCGATGTGGCCGCCGTGGAACTCGACGACCTTCTTGGCAAGGGCCAGACCGATGCCCGTGCCGCCGTACTCGTCGCGGCCGTGCAGCCGCTGGAAGATGACGAAGACCTTGTCGCCGTACTCGTCGGGGATCCCGATGCCGTTGTCCGCGACGTCGACCCGCAGCATCGCGCCCTCATCGGCGGAGGACACCGCGATGAGGGGAGGTACGTCGTCCCGGCGGTACTTCAGGGAGTTGCCTAGCAGGTTGACCAGCAGCATGTCCAGGAGAGCCGGGTCGGCGCGCACGCTTCCCCCGACCGTGACGTCGAGCGACCCGCCGGACTCCTCTGCGCGCTCGTCGAGGGCGGCCCAGGCGCGGCGGACGGCCTGGGCCAGGTCGACGTCGGTGACTCCCTCGCTGGTGCGACCCACCCGGCTGAAGGTGAGCAGGTCGGTGATGAGCCGCTGCATCCGCTTGGCGCCGTCGACGGCGAAGGCGACGTACTGCCGGCCCCGCTCGTCGAGCTGGTCGCCGTAGCGCTGCTCGAGGAGCTGGCAGAAGCTGGCGACCTTGCGCAGCGGCTCCTGCAGGTCGTGCGAGGCGACGTAGGCGAACTGCTCCAGGTCGGCGTTGGAGCGGGCCAGCTCGGCCGCCCGCCGCTCGACGGCACGCTGCTGCTCCGCCACCTCGGCGAGTGCCCGGACGAGCTCCAGGCGCATCGACTCGACGCCTTCGGTCAACGCGCGCACGTCGGGTGGCCCCTCGGGCCGGATCGCGGTGACGTAGGAACCGGACGACACCACCGCCACCTGCTCGCCGAGCCGGGCCATCGGCTGCAGCACGGAGGCACGCAGCGCGCGCTGCAGCCCGACGACCGCCGCCAGGATGACGACACCGATCCCGGCGAGCACCACGAGCACGAGCTCGCGGTCCCGGTCGGACTCGTTGCGTGCCGTGCGGACCTGCGACGCGAGCCTGGCGTCGAGCGCCGAGTTGGTCGACCGCACCCGGTCGAACAGCTCGCGCCCGAAGTCGAGCGTCGCGTCGGTCTCCATCGGCGTCGTGTCGGTCGAGCGCAGCGAGGCGTACTGGTCGCGCCAGGCAGTGATCGCGGCGTCGACGGTCAGCAGGTCGAGGCGGGCCGGGTCCGCGGCAACCACGTAGCGGTCGAGCCGGGCCCGGGCCTGCTGCTCGGCGACGAGTCCCATCCGGTAGGGCTCGAGGAAGCGCTGGTTGTGCGTCAGGGCGTACCCGCGCAGCCCTGTCTCCTGGTCGACCAGGGACGTCAGCAGCTGACTCGCCGCGACCCGTGCCGGGAAGGCCCGATCCGTCTGCGCCTTCAGCGCCTGGTCCGCCTGGCGCAGGGCCAGCACGACCGCCGTCGCGGCGACGAGCAGCACGACCACGAAGCCGACGAGCGCCGTGCGGAGCCGTCGGGTGAGGGTCCAGCCACGCACGTCAGCGCCACCAGCCCGCGCTGCCCACGAGCAGCACGGCGACGTCGTCGGTGAGGAGGCCGCCGTGCCGGCGCTCTGCCTCGGCGAGCAGCGCGGGAGCCAGGTCCTCCCTCGCGTGCCCGTCCTCGAGCAGCCGGCCCAGATGGGCGACGACCCCCGCAGCGCCGTAGCGCTCGCGGCTGCCGGGTGAGGTCGTGCCCTCGACCAGCCCGTCCGTGAAGAGCAGCAGCGCCCAGTCGTCGCCCAGGTCGACCCGGACCCTTCCGGGGTCGTCGCAGGGGAGCATCGTGAGCATCGCCATGGGCGGGACGTCGAGCTCCTGGACGTCGGACCCGCGGATCATCAACGGCGCGGGGTGTCCGCAGAGCAGCACGTCTGCGGTGTGCAGGGCCGGGTCGAGCGTCACCATCGCGACCGTCGCGAAGTGCTCGTCGTTGTTGCGCTCCGCGAACAGCACCTGCTCGACCCCCCGGAGCACCTGCTCCGGAGCCAGACCTGCCAGCACGAGAGCCCGCCAGGCGATGCGCAGCGCCACCCCCAGCGCCGCTTCGTCCGGACCGTGGCCGCTGACGTCGCCGATGAGCAGGTGCACCCCGGACGCTGTCTGCACCACGTCGTAGAAGTCGCCGCCGAGCAGCGCCCGCTCACGACCCGGCCGGTAGAACGGCTCGACGCGCACGGCGTCGGTGTCCAGCAGCGGGCTCGGGAGCAACCCGCGTTGCAGTCGGGTGTTCTCCTGCGCCCGGAGGTCGGCGGCGACCAGCCGCCGCTGGTCGCTGAGGGAGCGGCCCCGCTCCACGGCGTAGCGCAGCGACCGCTCCAGCCCGGGTCCGTCGACCTGACCCTTGACCAGGTAGTCCTGGGCGCCGGCTGCCAGCGCCTCGGGTCCGGCGGCGTCGTCGATCCGCCCGGTGAGGACCACGACGGGCACGTCCGGCACCCGGGCCCTCAGCTTCTCGACGGCGGTCAGCCCCGAGGCGTCGGGCAGTCCCAGGTCGAGCAGGACGCAGTCGGCCTCGTCGGGCCAGCCGTCCAGAGCGCGCTGCAGCGTGGTGAAGGGGAACAGCTGCACGTCGGGCGCGACGTCGAGGAGCATCTCTGTCACGAGCAGGGTGTCCCCGGGATCGTCCTCGATGAGCACGAGCGATCGCCGGCTCATCGCCCCCCCACCATGTCCCACCTCACGTCGCTCGGATGCGCCCCTGCGCTGATCTTGTCAGATCGATCGTCCCGGTCCTTGTCGGGCAGCAGGAAACGCCGTGCCCGATCAGGACCTTTCCTCCCATTTCGCGGGAGCCGACCCGGCATGCGACGGCGGGCAGGTGAGAGCAGTGTGCTGCCGGGGCCAGGGCCTGGTGAGGTCAGCCGGTGTCAGCGGGTGGAGAAGCTCGTCAGCCAGTCCGGCAGGTGCGTCGAGAAGAAGTTCGACAGCCACGTCATGTTGCTGGTCAGGACCAGGATGCCCATGGCCAGCAGGATCGTGGCCGAGACCAGGTCGATCGCGCGGCGGTGCTGGTTGAGCGTCCGGACGAGCGGGCCCGCGTTGCCGATGCCGGCGGCGAGCCCCAGGAAGGGGATGCCGAGGCCGATGCAGTAGGCGGACACCAGCAGCAGGCCCTTGGCCGTCGTGCCGTCGTTGATGGCGGACGAGAGGACCGCGCCGAGCGTCGCCCCGATGCACGGGGTCCAACCGGCGGAGAAGCTCAGGCCCAGCAGCAGGCCGCCGAGCATGCCCGAGCGACGCGGTGCGGTGTTGCTCACCTTGACCGTCCGCATCAGCCACGGGATGCGGATGATGCCCGCGGTCTGGGCGGCGAGCACGATGACGAAGGCACCACTCACGATCGGGAGCCACTGCGAGTTGCGCACCGGGGCGAGCGTGCCGCGCAGCGCGTAGAAGAAGGTGATGAAGACGATCGAGATGCCGATCACGAACGCGAGTCCGCTCAGCGCCAGGTCGAAGCGTCCCGGCTGCGGGGGCGCCTCGGCCACGGCGACAGCGACACCTCCCGAGCCCTCGGCGTGGGCCGACGCGGCGACCTGCGCGGGGACCCGCACGGGGGCCTGCACGGTGGCCGGCCGGGTCATCTGCCCGCCGAGGTAGGCAAGGTAGGCGGGGACGAGCGGCAGCACGCAGGGGGAGAGGAAGGAGGCGAGCCCGGCGACGAACGCCAGGTAGACGTTGGCGTTCACAGCTTCTTGACCTCGTCTTCCATCTGGGAGTGGGACATCTCGCCGACCTGGATCGAGGAGATAGTGCCGTCGGCGTGGATGAAGAAGGTGGCGGGGAGCGTCGAGATGGCGCCGGAGGCGGAGTTCCAGGCGTGCTCGATCTTCTCGCCGTCGTCCCAGACCGACTGGAACGTGTAGCCGGC
>JAODNF010000070.1 GCA_025464915.1 Frankiales bacterium
CATCAGCTCGGCGAAGATCGGGGCCGCCACGCTGCCGCCGTAGACAGCGCCGTAGTACTCGCCGTTGATGCGGATCTTCTTCATCGGCGCTGGCGTGGAGTAGCCCATCCAGACGGCTGTCGCGAGCTGCGGTGTGTAGCCGATGAACCACGCCGCCTTCTCCTCGTTCGTCGTGCCGGTCTTGCCCGCGACCGGCCGGCCGATCGCGGCGCCCCCACCGGTGTGCGCGCCGCTGCCGGTGACGACGCCACGCAGGATCGACGTGACCTTGTCGGCCACGTCGACGTCCAGGACTTGCGCGCACTTGGGCGGGTCGAGCTTGAAGTGGGCGCCGTTGGGCGCGGCGATGGAGACGATCGGGTTCGGCGGGCAGTAGCTGCCGTGGGCCGCGAACGTCGCGTAGGCGGCCGCCATCGCGAGCGGGCTGTAGCCGTTGGGTCCGGCGGCGCCGAAGACGAACGACGGCACGTGCTGGATGTGGTCGCCCGAGAAGCTGCCGTCGACGTCCCGGACTCCCATGGACTCGGCCAGCGCGACGGGGGCGTCGACGCCGGTCCGCTCCTCGAGCTGGATGAAGTAGGTGTTCACCGACGCCCAGGTCGCCCGGACCATGTCGAAGCGGCCGGACTCGGAGTCGCCGGCGTTGGACGGACCGCAGCCGGTCAGGGTCGGGTAGGGGAACGCCTTGGGGCAGTAGCGCTGCGGCGAGTAGAGCGTCAGTGACGGCTCGATGCCCATCTGCAGCGCCCGTGCGAGCACGAACGCCTTGAAGGTGGAGCCCCCCTGGAAGCCGCGCGAGCCGCCGATCGCGAAGTTGGACTTGGTCTGGTGCTTGCCGGTGCCGAAGCCGCGGTTGACCGCCATCGCCTTCACGGCTCCGGTCCCGGGCTCGACCGTGTCGGCGACGGCCAGCACGCCGGAGGGGTCGTCGCGCGGGATCTTGTCGTTGACGGCGTTGTCGGCGGCCGCCTGGGTCTTGAGGTCGAGCGTCGTCGTGATGGTGAAGCCACCGGACAGCAGCCGCTCCTGGCGCTCCTGCTTGGTGGCGCCGAGGAACGCGCCGGCAGGCCCCTGCTCGAGGTAGCGGCGCACGTAGTCGCAGAAGAAGGGCGCGATCGTCGCGGCCTCGCAGCCCGGCGTCGCCTTCACGATGTCGAGCCCGATCGGGTCGTTCTCGGCCTTGGTGCGCTCCTGCGAGGTGAGGTAGCCGAGCTCCACCATCCGGTCGAGAACGACGTTGCGGCGCGTGACGGAGGCCTTGAGGTGGTCGCTCGGGTCGAAGTTGTTGGGGTTCTGCACCATCCCGGCGAGCATCGCGGCCTGGCCGACCGTCAGCAGCTCGACCCGACGGTTGAAGTAGTGCCGGGCTGCGGTGCCGATCCCGTACACACCGCTGCCGTAGTAGGCGATGTTGAAGTAGCCCTCGAGGATCTGCTGCTTGCTCATGTGCTGCTCGAGGTAGAGCGCGTAGCGCGCCTCCTGCAGCTTGCGCTTCACCGACTTCTGCGTGGCCGCCGTCTTGCCGGCCTCGGTGTCGGAGGTCTCGATGAGCAGGTTCTTGACGTACTGCTGCGTCAGGGTCGAGCCGCCCTGCGTCGAGCCGCTGCTGGAGTTGTGCGCAATGGCCCGCAGCGTGCCCTTGACGTCGATGCCGTGGTGCTCGTAGAAGCGGCTGTCCTCGATCGCGATCTGCGCGTCCTGGGCGACCTGCGGGATCTGCGACAGCCGCACCGCGACCCGGTTCTCCGTGAAGAGGGTCGCGAGAACTGTGCGGCCGTCACTGGCGACGATCTTCGTCGCCTGCGGCAGCACCAGCGACGGCGGCCTCTCCGGCTTGAACTGGTCCGCGGCGGCCTTGCTCGCGAGCCCGATGCCGCCGATCAGCGGGAACGCGACCCCGGCGAGCGCCACGCCGGCGACCACGCAGAGCGCGAGGGCCAGGGCGATCCGCACGAGGGCCGGGGGGTTCCGCACTCCTTGAGCCTACGTCGGGGGTACCGCCCCGGCCGGGATGTCCGATTAGCCCCGAATCAGCACAAAGGACTAGCCCCATGTGGTCACATCGGGTCCTGCCCCGGTCGCCGTCCGCTTCCTACGGTTTCCACCAGAAGCCACCCAGCAATCCCTCACCCTGGAAGCGCCCTGAGCATGCGTACTCAAGAGACAGTCCACGACTGGACCTCCCTCGCGTCCTGCAACACCGCCGACCCGGACGAGCTGTTCGTCACCGGCGCCGCGCAGAACCGGGCCAAGGCCGTCTGCATGGGGTGCCCCGTCCGGACCGAGTGCCTTGCCGACGCTCTCGACAACCGCGTCGAGTTCGGCGTGTGGGGCGGCATGACCGAGCGCGAGCGCCGTGCACTGCTGCGCCGACGGCCCGACGTCACGTCCTGGAAGAGCCTGTTCGCGAGCGCCCGCGCGGCGGACGCTGTCTAGCCTGCGAGCTCAGAACCGACGGCACGGAGGCCGTCGAGGTCGTGGACGTCGCCCGGTTGGGCGGCCACTTCCACGACGGGTACGCCGGGATGGGCGCTCGCGAAGCGCTCGCCCAGCCGTGCCTCGCGCTGCGCCAGCTCGATGCGCTCGGCGTGAAGGCGCAGCACGCCTGCCGTCAGTGGGTCAGCGTCCTCGGCAGCGTCCAGCGCCTTCTGGGCAGTGAGGCCCGCGGCGCAGGTGCGGTGCACGCGGTTGACGACGAGGCCGGCGAGCGGCATCCGCTCCTCGGCGAGGCGCTCCGCGAAGTAGGCGGCCTCGCGCAGCGCGTCCCGCTCCGGGGCAGCCACGACCACGAACGCGGTGCCGGGGTCCTTGAGGAGGTCGTAGGTCGCCTGCGCCCGCTCGCGGAAGCCGCCGAACATCGTCTCGAGGGCACCGACGAACTGGCTGACGTCCTGCAGCACGGAGGCCCCGATGATCCGCGTGATGGCGTTCGTGAAGACGTTGAACCCGGCCGTCACGACCTTCAGGTAGGCCTTGCCACCGGCCTTCGCGGGGGCGAGGAGCACCTTGATGAGGCGGCCGTCGAGGAAGGTCGTGAGGTGCTCGGGCGCGTCGAGGAAGTCGAGCGCGGAGCGGGTCGGCGGGGTGTCGACGACGATCAGGTCCCACTCGCCGGACGCCTTCAGCTGCCCGAGCTTCTCCATCGCCATGTACTCCTGCGTTCCGGCGAAGGAGCTGGAGAGCGCTTGGTAGAAGGGGTTCGCGAAGATCTGCTCGGCCTTCTCGGGCTCGGCGTGCGCGAGGACGATCTCGTCGAACGTCCGCTTCATGTCGAGCATCATGGCGTCGAGGTCGCCCTCGACCCCCTTGACCGCGCGCGGGGTGTTGTCGAGCTCCGAGAGCCCCATGGACTGCGCCAGCCGCCGGGCCGGGTCGATCGTCAGCACGACCACCTTGCGCCCGCTCTCGGCCGCTCTCAGCCCCAGGGCGGCGGACGTCGTGGTCTTGCCGACGCCCCCGGAGCCGCAGCAGACGATGATGCGGACGGCGGGGT
>JAODNF010000071.1 GCA_025464915.1 Frankiales bacterium
CGCCGAGCCGCATCAAGGCGGGCGAGTGCGCAGTGTTCTCCGGTACGGGCTTCCGGCCCGGCGTGACGATCGCGGTCAAGGACAACGGGAACTCGCGCGGCAGCTCGACCACCGACAGCAAGGGCGCGTTCCACAAGCAACTCTGCTACGACGCGCGGACGCAAGCCGGCAAGCACGTGCTCAAGGGAACGGGCGAGGCCTCGGACACGACCGCGCCGGCCGCGTCCGCATCCTTCCTGCGCGTTCCTGGGGCCCAGGCCGCGGGCCTGCGCACCGTCACGGCGACGCTGATCGTCGAGGGCGTCAGCCAGACCAGTCCCGGCAGGACCGGCAGCCCCGGCGGCGTGACGTCGCTGCCGCGCACCGACGACAGCACGGGTGCGGCCACCGGCAGCGGCCTCGCCTTCACCGGCTTCCCGCTGCTGGCCGCGGCGCTCGCCGGCGTGCTGCTGGTCGGCATCGGGAGCGTGCTGCTGATCGGCGTGGAGGCCCGGCACCGCCGGCGCCACCGCTCGCGGCTCGCCTGACGCTGCTCCGGTGCGACGCTCCACCCGCTACCGGTGGCGCCGGGTACGGCGACGCGCGTTGCCCCTCCTGGTGCTGCTCGCCGGCGCCGCCCTGCTGCTGCTCATCGGGGTCGTCGCCGTCGCCCTGACGCTGCCCGGTGTCCGCTCCGACCTCGTCGCCGGCCGGACAGCGCTGCTGTCGGCCCAGGACGACCTCGGGCACGGCAGCGTCGCGTCCGCACGCAGCCACCTGGCCGAGGCGGGTCGCCGCGCGAGCCAGGCTGACGGTCGCACGCACGGCCTGGTGTGGCGCGCGATGGCGCACGTCCCGGTCGCGCGCCGCAGCGTCCGCGAGCTGCAGAGCATGTCGTCCGCCCTGCACGTCACGACCCGCGACGTGCTGCCGCCGCTGCTCGCAGTGACCGCCCAGCCGGCCTGGACCGGCAAGATCGACGCTGCGTCCTTCCAGCGGTTGCAGGCTCCGCTCCGCGCCGCGCAGTCGCGGCTCGAGACCACCCGACGCGCCCTGCGCAACGCTCCGCACAGCGACATCGCGCAGATCACCCGTCCGCGCCGCGAGCTGGACGACGCGCTCTCCCGGCTGGCCGTCACGCTGGGCGAGGCGAAGGTGACGGCCGACGTGCTCCCGGTCCTCGTCGCGGGCGACAAGCACGTGCTGCTCGCGGTGCAGAACAACGCAGAACCGCGTGCCACGGGTGGGCTGCTGGGCGCCTACGGGCTCATCGACGTGCACGACGGCGCATTCCGGCTGGCAGCGATCGGACCCAACAACGACCTGCACGACACCACGACACCGGTGGTCTCGCTCGGCGAGGAGTACGACGACCGCTACGGCCGCTTCGACACGGCCAGCACCTGGCGGTCGGCCAACCTCACGCCCGACACGCCCGCGGCCGGACGCATCCTCGCCGGGCTCTGGAAGGCGCAGACCGGTCAGCAGGTGGACGCCGTCCTGCTCGTCGACCCGATCGCCCTCGCGGACCTGCTGGGTGCGACCGGCCCTGTCACCCTGACCGACGGGACGCGCGTCACCGAGAAGAACGCGGTCCAGGTGCTGCTCGTCGACACCTACCGGAGGTTCTCGCGGGCGCAGGACGCCGAGCGCAACGCCTACCTGTCCGAGACGTCGCGCCGGGTCGTGGACGCGCTGGCCCGACCCGGTCTCGACGGTGCCCGTCTGGTCAGCCGGGTGTCGCGGGCGGCAGCGTCCGGTCACCTGCAGCTGGTCGCCACCGACCCTTCTCTGGAGAGCGAGCTGCGGACGGCACGGGGAGGCGGGGCGCTCCAGGCGGATGGCCCGTTCCTGTCGGTCGTCACCCAGGACGTCGGAGGCTCCAAGCTGGGGGCGTACCTGCACCGCACCGTCACCTACTCCGGGAAGCCGACCGGCGAGGCGGTCGACCTCGGCAGCGGCCCGGTGCTCGAGGAGGACGCGACCGTGTCCGTCGGCCTGACCAACGCCGCTCCGGACGGCCTTCCCTCCTACGTGACGGCCCGGCCGGATGACCCGAGAGCGCCTGTGGGCCAGGCGAAGTACTGGCTGTCGGTCTACCTCGGCAAGGAGGCGACGCTGCTCGGGGCGACCCTCGACGGCAGGCCGGTCGAGGTGGAGACCGGCACGGAGAACGGGCTCACCGTCGTCTCGCTGTTCCTCACGGTCGACCGCACGAGGACGCGCACGCTCGCGCTGCACGTCCGGCAGCCGTCCCGACCGGGGCAGCCGCTGACCTACCGCCAGCAGCCGCTGCTGCGACCCGACGCCCTCGTGGTGAAGCGCCAGGGCGCTCCGCTGACCCTGCTCTACAGCCGCTGAACAGCCGCTACTCCTCGACGACCGTCAGCTCGTCGATGGTCTGCTGCAAGGCGTCGACCTTGGCCTCGAGGCGCTCGAGCACCTCACTGTGCTCGCGGGCCATCAGGTCGAGCTTGAGCTGCATGCGCCCCAGCGCTCCGAGCAGTGCCGTCGACGAGCCGCGGGCGACCTCGGCGTCGTCGTAGTCGGAGGCGATCACCGGGGCGCTGCCGCTCCGGCGGCTGCGCCGGCTCGGCGCGAGCGACTCGTCGGGTCGGGTCATGCCTGCTCCTCCTGGAGGGTGGTGGTGCCGGGTACGACGTCAGGGCCGGGCTTCGGGACCTTCGCCGCGGCGGCCTTCCCGCGCGGTGCCTTTTTCGCGGCTGCCTGCTTCGCCGGTGCCTTCTTCGCCGGTGCCTGCGTGGCGGGCGGGGCGACCGGCTCCGGCGCCGCCGGTTCCACGACGGGGGCGGGCGGCGTCGCGGCGCGCGGCGCCCCCTGCTTGGCCGTCTCCATGCCGCGGAAGATCCGCTCGCGCAGCTTGCGCGTGCTGGCGCCGCCGTCCTTCAGGACGCTCTCGAGCACCCTCGCGAACTCGTCCGCGCGGCGGGCCTCGAGCTGGGCGTCCCTCTCGAGCAGGGCGTCGGCGACCGCCCGCAGGTGCGCGAGCGACTGGCCCACAGTGGCGTCGGTGCGGGCGACGAGAGCGTCGACGTGCTGCTCGAGCCGCTCGGCCACGGACTCCTCGCGCCGCTCGGCCGCCTGGATCTGCCGGCGCAGGGCGGACAGCTCCGTCTCGGCGGCCTTGCGTGCTTCCAGGAGTGCGCCGTCGAGCTCGGCCCCAGCCTCGGCGACCTGCTGGAGCAGGTCTGCGACGCCGTCGCGCAGGTGCTGCAGCGCGCCCTGGGCCCCGGCGTGCAGGTCCGCACCGGCGGAGGTGCCGGCCGCCTGGACCCGCTCGGCCAGCGACGCGCCTGCCTCGTCCAGCGCGGTCCGGCCCTCGGCCACCCGGCGGGCCATCGTCTCGCCGACGGCGGCCAGCGCCGCCTCGCTCGCGGAGCGATGGGTCTGGAGGGCCTGCACGGCGCCCGTGAGCTGCTCGGCGCCCTGCTGCGCAACCCACTCGAGCCCCTGCCGGGCGTCCTCGGTGCGGGCGGCGGCACCGTCGTAGAGGTCCGCGAGGTGGGCCGAGGTGACCTGGAGCTGCGAGGTGACGGCCTGCACGTGGTCGGAGGACGCGCCGCGCAGCTCGGTACTGCTGGCGTCGACCTCCGCGGCGAGCTGCTCGCCGATCGACGTCTGCGCCTCGACCAGCAGCCGGGCGAAGCCGGCCTGCACCTCGGCGGTCACCTGGTCGGTCATGGCCCGCAGCGACTCGGCGAGCGACTCGGTCGCCCCGGTGACCGCCGCGGTGTGCCGCCGGACCTGCCCGGCGGCGGTCTGGAGCGTGTAGAGCGTCTCGACCTGACCGGCGGCGAGCTGGTCGGTCAGCGCCTCGACGAGCCGGCGGCCGCTTGCCTCGATCTCGATGATGAGGTCATCGGGCTCGCTGTCCGGATCGGCGTGCATGCGTCGGTGCCTTCCTACGGCCGCGGGCGTCGGCGGCGATGAGGTGCGTTCGGGGCAGGGGCTTCAGTCGGCAGGATAGTCAGCCCTCAGCTGCCGCCGGACGTCGCGACCGGTGCTGCCGGCTGCTGCTGCTGCCGTTGGACGGCTGCCTGGCGGGCGGCCTCCTTGGCGGCCGCCTCCCGCGCCGCCGCTGCGGCCGCCGACCGCCGGGCCG
>JAODNF010000083.1 GCA_025464915.1 Frankiales bacterium
GATTGCCCGCGTGGAGGTCGTCGCGCACGGGCACACGCTCGCCCAGCAGAACGGGCACTGGCTCGTCGACGGCTCCGTCGTGGAGCTCTCCGATCGCCAGTCCGCCGTTCTGGGCGCCCTCGTCCGCGCCGAGGGTCGCGTGCTGTCGCGCGACGACCTCCTCAGGCAGGCCTGGACGGCCTCGGACGCCGACACGCACGCGGTCGAGATGACGGTCGCCCGGCTCCGCACCGCCCTGGGCCCGGCCCGCGCCGTAGTGCAGACCGTCGTGAAGCGCGGCTACCGGCTCGCCGCGGCTGATGGCTAGCGCCGCGCGACCTGCTCAGCGAACAGCTCGATCGACGGGGCGGCCCCGGCCCGCGCCAGCAGCTCTGCGACCTCCGGGTGCGGCTCCCCGTCAGCGCTGTGCGCCAGATCAGGGACCGGGCCGGCCAGACGGTCGCACCGAGCGTGGCCCACTGGCGGGACGCCTCGAGCAGGTACCCGACGTTCGTTAGGTTGCCGTTCATGACCAGCCCCGGAGACGACCTGCGCGCCTTCATCGACGCCTCCCCCAGCCCCTTCCACGCCGTGGCGGAGATGGCGAGACGGCTCGGGGACGCCGGCTTCACCGAGCTGGACGAGACCGACCGGTGGAAGCTGCAGCCGGGCGGCCAGCACTACGTGATCCGGGACGGCGGGAGCATCGTCGCGTTCCGCATCGGCAGCAGCCCGCTGGCCGACGCCGGGGTCGTCGGTCTGGGGACCCACACCGACTCCCCCACCTTCAAGGTGCGGCCGCACCACGACCTCACGCGGGTCGGCTACAAGCTCGTCGGGGTCGAGCCGTACGGCGGCATGCTCGCCCACACCTGGGTCGACCGGGAGCTGACGGTGGCAGGACGTGTGGCCCGCTCAGACGGTACGACGACGTTGACCCGTCTCGTCGGCACCCCCTTGCGGATCCCGAGCCTCGCCATCCACCTCGACAGGTCCGTCCGCGAGGGCCTGACCCTCGACCCGCAGCGGCAGCTGGTTCCGGTCGCCGGACTCGCCGAGGAGCCGGACCTGCTCGAGCAGCTCGGCGTGCCGGACGCCCTCGGCTGGGACCTCGTCCTCGCCGACACCCAGCCCGCGGCGGTCACGGGGTCGGACTGGATCGCGGCCCCCCGCCTGGACAACCTCGGGTCCTGCCACGCCGCCACTCACGCGCTCATCTCCGCCTCGGCCTCGGCGCACACGCAGGTGTTCGTGGCGAACGACCACGAGGAGGTCGGCAGCGACACCGCGGAGGGCGCGAGCGGCTCGTTCCTCGAGGACGTCCTGCGACGGCTCACCGCCGCCACCGGGGACGCCGACCCGCAGGCGTACGCGCAGATGATCGCGCGCTCGCGACTGGTGAGCGCCGACATGGCGCACGCCATCCACCCCAACTACGCGGACCGGCACGAGCCGTCGCACACGCCGCTGCTCGGCGGCGGCCCGGTCATCAAGCACAACGCGAACCAGCGCTACGCGACGGACGCACGCACCGAGGCCTGGTTCGCCGGTAGGGCAGCCGATGTCGGCGTCCCGGTCCAGCACTTCGTGACCCGCGCCGACCTGCCGTGCGGCAGCACCATCGGGCCGCTGACCGCGACCCGCATCGGCATCGCCACCGTCGACGTCGGCAACCCGATGCTGGCGATGCACAGCTGCCGGGAGCTCGCTTCCGCTGTCGACGTACCGCTCATGATCGCGGCCATGACCGCCTGCCTGAGCTGACCTCATGAACAGCCGTCTCGCGGCCCTCGCTGTGCTCAACGCAGCGTCCTCGTGACAGCGACCACTCGCGTGGTGACGAACACGGCCGCGGCGCCGCAGCCCTCGCCGGCGGGAACACCGCCACCGTCATGGACCTGGGAAGCGACGGGACGCACCTGCGCACGCTGGTCTCGCCCCTGCCGCCGAGCTCTCAGAGCAGCGGCAGGTCTTCCACGTCCTCGGGTGGCGCTAGCCGATCCGCTTCGCGTTGGTCTCCCCGTAGGAGTCCAGGAGGTCGCCCGGCCCGATCCACGCGGTCTCTCCGGCGTGCAGCGTGACGGAGATCCCCGTGAGCCGCCGACCGGACGACGTGGTCCAGACCACGCGGGCCGGCTCCGGGTGCACGGCCCAGGGCCGGAAGGTGCAGGTCTTGCAGATCACCGAGCCGGCGCCGGGCAGGCCGCCCTTGTCGTCGCCGACGAACCGGATCGGGGACGCGTAGGTGCGCGGGTAGCCGGCCGCGACGAACCGTGCCGTCGAGCCGGAACGGACGACCTTGCCCGTGAGGCCGGTGAAGCGTGAGACCGAGAACGGCTTAGACACAAGGGAGTACGGCTTCTGCGCACCGCCGGTCTTGGCCCTGCCGCTCACGACGAACCGGTAGGAGCCTGCAGGCACCTGACCGCCCGGGATGGTGCTGCGCGGGAAGGCGTCGTAGGCCTCGAAGGAGGCGGTCCACGTCCACTTCTGCTTGCCGGTGCGGTTGTCGGCGGCTGCGGCGACGACCTGGTCCGGGTGGTCGAGCACGACCTGCACCTCGCCGCTCTGGTCGGCGTAGGTCACCCAACGACCTTGGACGTTGCGTTGCACGGTGGCCGTCGGGTTGTCGGTGAAGTTGTCGCCGCCGACCCAGTGGAAGGTCGCGGCACCGAAGCGCTGCAGGCTCGTGGGCTGCGCAGTGACCGCGGGAGCGACGGAGTCGGGCAGCTGGGTGTTCCAACCGTCGAGGTACGCCGACCCGAGCTGGCCGAGGGCCCGGGCCTCGGAGTCCTGCCGGACCTCGTCGGCCGCGGCCGCAGCGTCGAGCGGCTCGGAGGGGACCGCCGTGCCGCACATCAGGTTCGACGCCATGGCCATCAGGCGCGTGACCATGTAGTCGGCCGTGTGCGGCCCGTACGAGGTGAGCGCCTTTCGGTAGGCGTCGCGGCTCATGTACTCGCGGTAGGAGACCGTGTAGCCGTTGTAGTCACCGGTGTGACCGAGGCCCACGGCCACCGAGTAGCCGCAGCGGGCAGGCAGCTCGCGGGAGGTGAAGTTGCCCTTGATCTGCTTGGGGTCCGTCGGCTCGGAGTTCGCCTGCGCGGCGTAGGACGGGTCGTCCCAGCCGTCTGAGGGGTTGTTGATCTCCGCCTCCATGTGGGCGAAGGCGGCAGCGGGTACGACGACGCGGGCCGCACCGGTGTAGTCACGCGGGTCGGGACAGCTCTGACCGCCCTTCACAGCGAAGCAGGCTCTGACCGAGCGGCCTGGCCACGCCGACGAGACGGCTGGCTGCGATGCGTAGTCCATGCCGTTCCACCTGTTGCCCTGCACCTTGTCGGTGCGGGTCTCGAGGGCCTTGATGAGGTCGCTCTGGGCCTCGCAGGCGCAGGAGGCGAGCAGCGTCGAGCCGAGGCGCACGGCCTGCAGCTTGAGGCGGGCGTTCTCCTCGACCGAGCCGAAGGACGTCGCGTCGTAGTTGGCGGGGATCGGCAGGCCGGCGGCCTTGAGGGAGTCGTAGAGCCCGTCAGCGGGGACCGACTGGCCGAAGGCGTCGGAGGCCCGCTCGCAGTCCGGGAGGCCTGCGACCGGAGCACCCGGGTCGCCGTCGACCGAAGGACCCGTTCGGCAGTTCGAGACGGACGGGTACGGGTGGGACACCGGGCCGGGGACCCAGTGCGTGAGCATCGCGACCCTCACGTCGGACGACATCTTCGCGGTGCGCCAGCCCCCGATGACGGCCTCGGCGAGCAGGTGCGCGCCGCGCTCGGCCTGCGCGTACCCGAGGTGCGCCCAGATCGCCGGGACGCCGTCCTTCGTCAGGGGCGCCTTGCCCTTGGGGTAGGCGTGCTCGTACGGACCCTCGGCGGAGCCGACCGAACCCTGGCTGAAGACGACGGGCGCGCCGGTGGCCCGGTCGACGTACCGCTGGAACGGCGCGATCCAGTCACCGCTGATCAGGTCGTACCCGTCGAGCGACTCGCCGTGCTCGGCGTAGTTGGCGTAGGTGCCGATCGGCTTCCCGTCGACGCCGTCGACGCGGATCACCGTCGCGCCGTGGTCGTTCTCCTGCAGCGGGTAGCCGACGGGCGCGCCGTCCTCACCGATGCCGGCGCCGGCGATGTTGCCCTGGAACGCACTGAACGGGACGACGACGGCGCCAAGCTTCGCCGGCCGCATCCGCTTCTCGGCGGTCTCTACCGCCGACGCGATCGCGCGGGCCTGGTACTCGAGCATCCGCAGGTCCATCGCGTCCTGGAACAGCCAGACACCGGCAGCGGGGGTCGAGTAGTACGGCGAGTTGTGGTCGTGGGTCGCGCTGACGAGCAGGTGGTCGTAGGTGACGTGGCTGCCGTCGGCCGCGAGGATCTGCGCGGCCCGGCGGATGAGGGTGTCCTGCGACAGGTAGTTGTCGTCCTTCACCAGCGCCACGGGGTAGCTGCCTGGGTTGGCGACAACGAGGGCCCGGACCGAGAGCCGGGAGGCCACGCCGTACGACTCGGCGTTCTTGACGCTCTCGACGTTGGGGTCCCACTCGTCCGTGGGGTCGGCGGTGCTGGCGTACTGCCCGGCACTCGCCCCGACGTGCCAGGTCGCGTCGACCACGGCGGCCCCGGCCAGCAGCCCCGGCGCGACCGGCGTCGCGGCGTGGGCCGTGACGGTCAGGCCACCGGCCAGCAGGGCAAGGGCAACGAGGAGTCGACGCACACCTGAAACAGTTCGGCGGGACGGCGTGGTTTCCTTCCTGTCGTGCAGACCGTCGACGTGCAGCAGGACTTCTCCCTCCCCATTGACCGGGTTTATGCCTTTTTGTCCGAGCACGAGAACCTCGGGCCGCTGTTCGGGGCGACCATCACCCGCCTGAAGGACGGAGCGACGGAGCGCAACGGCGTCGGCTCGGTGCGGCGCCTGAAGATCGGCCCGCTGCCGGCGCTGCAGGAGACCATCGTCGAGGCGGTGCCGAACGCCCTCATCCGCTACCGGATCACCGAGGGCGGCAGCCCGATCCGGGACCACGAGGGCGTCATGCGCTTCACCCCGACGCCGTCGGGCGGCACGCACCTCGACTACACCATCCGGCTCGGGTCGACCGTCCCGTTCGCCGACCTCGTCGTGAAGCTCGGCCTGACCCGCAACATCCGTCGGGGCCTCAGGCAGGTCGAGGCGAAGGCCTAGCGCGCGAGCCGGGTGATCGCCGCCCGGTCCTCGACCGTGAAGCCCTCCGAGAAGTCGCTCGGGAAGGGCGGCAGGTCGTCGACCGGGAACCAGCGGGTCTCGAGGATCTCGGCGCTCAGCACCAGCGCCATGCTTCTCGGCAGCAGACCGGCGCTCACGAAGGTCACGCCCCGGCGCTCGACGTCGAACGCCACCCGGTGGTGGGGCTCGACGTCGGCCACGACACCGAGCTCCTCCTGCACCTCCCGCGTGACCGTCTCCAGCGGCGTCTCCCCCTTGCGCAGGAACCCGCCGGTGGGCAACCAGCCCTGGCGGTAGCTGGGCCTCGTCAGCAGCACCCGCTTGCCGTCGTCGGTCAGCCAGGTCAGCGAGCCCACCGTGAAGTTCGGCGTGCCCAGCCGGATCGCCGGCATCTTGAGGGCCTCGGGCAGCGCACGGAAGGCCCGCACCTGCAGCCGCTCAAGCTCCATCCGTGGAGGTTAGCGACTGCACCTGCGCCTCGAGCGCGTCGACCCGGTCGCGGAGGTAGAGCAGCTCCTGCGGAACGATCGGTGGCGTGTAGCGCCCGAGCACCCACATGCGCAGCATTCGCTCGAGCCGGGCTCGACGCCGGGCCGGGTCGGGCTCCGGTCGCACGTAGATCGCGACGCCGGCCCGCTCGTCCAGCTGGTTCAGCTTGTCCATCAGTCCCATGCGGCACATCCAACCGCGTCCCTGGCAGGATCGACGGATGGCGTTCAGCGGGTTCCCGGAGGAGGCGCTCGAGTTCTACGAGGGGCTCGAGGCCGACAACAGCAAGGCGTACTGGACCGACCACAAGCACGCCTACGACGAGTGCGTCGCCGGGCCGATGAAGGAGCTGCTCGCCGAGGTGGCGTCCTTCGGCGAGTCGAAGATGTTCCGGCCCTACCGCGACGTTCGCTTCTCCAAGGACAAGACCCCTTACAAGACCAGGCAGTACGCCGTCGTGAACGTCGGCGGCCAGGGCCTCTACGTCGGCATCGACGCCCATGGCCTGCACCTCGGCGGCGGCATGTTCCACACGACCACCGAGCAGGTGAAGAACCTGCGCGAGGCGATCGCGGGTGACCGCGGGGCGACGCTGGACACCCTGCTGCGGGGCCTTCGCAAGAAGGGGTACGAGGTGGGCGGCGACCAGCTCAAGCGGGTGCCGAAGCCGTGGGACAACGAGCACCCCCGCGCCGACCTGCTCCGGCACAAGTCGCTGATCAGCTGGGTGGACCACGCGCCGGCCGAGTGGCTGCACACCCCGAAGGCGAAGGCCGAGGTCGTGCGGGCCTGGAAGGCCCTGACGCCGCTGAACGCGTGGCTGGCGGCGAACGCTGGCTAGTTGTCGCCCTCGGCGAGGAAGCCGCGCACCTTGTCACCGTGCTCGTTGATGCACGACTCCAGCGCGATCCGCTGCCGCGTGGTGGCCTTGCCGAGGTCGAAGCGCACGGGGAAGCGGCCCTGGACCTCGGGGTCGGGGTTGCCCTGGTCGCTGACGACCCGAATGCCGGGGAGCGAGCCGCACGCGTCCTTGAGCGCCTGCCGGTCGGCCTGCGTCGCTTCCTGCGACATGGTGACGACCTCGACCAGCTTGGTCGGCCCGAACAGGATGTTGAACCCGGCGACCAGCATCCCGAACAGCACGATCGCGCCACCGGAGGCGATCAGCACCTTGGCGCGGGTGCTGAGGTCACGCCCCTGGTCGGCGAGCTGCGTGGTCACGCGACCATTCTGCCTGCTGCATGGACGGGCGACCTGCGGGGAACAGGCCAGGCGACCGCACCCGAGGAGTCGCGATGAACGTGCTGCGCACCAAGAGCGTCGAGGAGTCGATCCGGGACACCGAGGAGGGTGAGCACCGGCTCCGCAAGGAGCTCGGCTGGGTCCAGCTGACGGTGTTCGGCGTCGGGGTCGTGATCGGCACCGGCATCTTCGTGCTCACCGGCAAGGCCGCCGGCGTGCAGGCCGGTCCCGCCGTCGCGGTGTCGTTCGTGCTGGCAGGCATCGCCTGCGCGCTCGCCGCCCTCTGCTACGCCGAGTTCGCCTCGAGCGTCCCGGTCGCCGGCTCGGCCTACACGTTCTCCTACGCCTCGCTCGGCGAGGTGGTCGCGTGGATCATCGGGTGGGACCTGATCCTCGAGCTCGCGCTGGGCGCCTCGACCGTCGCCGTCGGCTGGTCGACGTACCTCACGGACGTCGCGAAGGACATCGGCGTGAGCATCCCCGCGTCGCTGACCGGTCAGCACCACAACGTCGTCGCCGCCGCCATCGTGCTGGTCCTGACCGGCGTCATCTGCCTCGGCATCCGGGTCTCGGCCCAGGTCAACCTGGTCGCCGTCGTCATCAAGGTCGCGATCGTCCTGCTCGTCATCGTCGCGGGCCTGTTCTACGTGAAGGCGTCCAACCTCTCACCGTTCGTGCCGCCGAGCGGCTCGGCGTCCGCCAAGGGAGCGGAGAGCGTGCCCTCCCTGCTGCAGGACCTCGGGTTCTCGCCGGGTGCCTTCGGCGTCAGCGGCATCTTCTCCGCGGCCGCGCTCGTGTTCTTCGCCTTCATCGGCTTCGACATCGTCGCCACCGCGGCCGAGGAGACCCGCAACCCGCAGCGCGACCTCCCGCGCGGCATCTTCGGCTCGCTCGCCATCTGCACCACGCTGTACGTCGCTGTCTCCCTGGTCATCACCGGCATGGTCAAGTACACCGACATCAGCGTCGACGCCCCGCTCGCCCAGGCCTTCCGCTCCGTCGGCCAGGGGACCATCGCCGACCTCGTCGACGTCGGCGCCCTCGTGGGGCTCACCACCGTGATGATGATCCTGCTGCTCGGGCAGTCCCGGGTGTTCTTCGCCATGAGCCGCGACCGGCTCCTCCCGCCGGCCTTCGCCCGGGTCTCGCCCCGCACCGGTACGCCCTACCGCACGTCCCTCGTCACGGGCCTCGCCGTCGCGGTGATGAGCCTGCTGTTCTCGCTGTCCACCCTCGCCGAGCTGGTCAACATCGGCACCCTGTTCGCCTTCGTGGTGGTGGCCGCGGGCGTCATCGTGCTGCGCCGCACGCGACCCGACCTCGAGCGCTCGTTCCGCACGCCGTGGGTGCCGGTCGTCCCGGTTCTGTCGATCCTGGCGTCGCTCTGGCTGATGCTCAACCTGCCCACCGCGACCTGGTGGCGGTTCGGGATCTGGATGGCGATCGGGCTCGTCGTCTACGCGGCCTACGGCTACCGGCACAGCCGGCTCAACGACACCCGCGATCCATACCCGGTCAGCGCTGCAGCCGGTAGATCGCCTGCGGGCCGGCCCACGGCTCCTCGGGCAGCTCGCAGGCCTTGACGGCCATCAGCTCGAAGCCGTTCTTCTCGAGCACCCGCCGGGACGGCTCGTTGCTCTCCTCGACGGGCACCCACACCGGGCAGGGCGCGGCCGCTTCCACCAGCGCAGCGACGAGCGCCGTGCCGAGGCCCCGCTCGCAGTCATGGGCGTGGCCGATCAGGTAGTCGATGCCGGCAGCGCCCTCCGGGATGCCGTAGACCGTCCGCGACGGCTCGTCGTCCCAGCGGTACCACTGGCCGAGCCCCACCTGCCGCTCCTCGTGGATCGCGATGAGGACGTGCATCGGGTCCTCCCCCGAGAGCACGGGGAGGTACTGCGAGGCCTTGTCCTCGACCCACCAGCGGCGGACGTGCGGTGCGTCGAGCCACTCGTCGACCTGCTCGAGGTCGACGTCGGTCAGCGGGCGGAGCGTGATCACAGCGACCGGCGGACCGCGGTCAGCGCTCCCGGGCTGTCGCCGGTGTTGACCGTCGCGCTGAGCTCGAGCAGGAGCGCGCTCGCGCCCTGCTCAGAGAAGGGCTGGTGCACGGTCCCGCGAGGTACGACGTACAGCTGTCCCGGCCCGAGCGTGACGTCGCCGTCCTCCATCCGGATCGTCAACGACCCCTCGAGGACGAGGAACAGCTCGTCGGTGTCGGGGTGGGAGTGCCGGGTGAACTCGCCCTGCGCCTTGAAGACGCGGACGTCGTAGTCGTTGACCGTCGCGATCGTCCGCGGCGACCACGGCTCGGAGAACGACGCCAGAGCCTCATGGAGTTGCACGGGTTCCATGGGTCGAGGTTACGGTCGAGCCATGATCTTCATCACCGCGAGGTTCCTCGTGAAGCCCGAGCACGCCGACGACTGGGCCGCGATCTCCCGACCGTTCACCGAAGCGACCCGAGCTGAGCAGGGCTGCCTGTGGTTTGACTGGTCACGCAGCCTGGACGACCCGACGGAGTACGTCCTCGTGGAGGCGTTCCGCGACGCCGATGCCGGTGCCACCCACGTGCAGAGCGCCCACTTCCAGGAGGCCACGGCGACCCTGCCGGCCTACCTGGTGTCCACGCCGAGGATCGTCAACGCTGTCCTCGACCAGGACGACTGGTCCGAGCTCGGTGAGATGAGGGTCCCGTGAAGCTGGGTGTGCTGGGCAGCGGCGAGGTCGGTCGGCGGCTGGCGCAGGGCTTCGCCGCCAAGGGCCACGAGGTCGTGCTCGGGACCGGTAGCCCGGACAAGCCGGAGCTGGTGGGCCTTGGCGTGCCCACCGGCTCCTTCGAGGACGCGGCGTTCCACGCGGACATCGCGATCCTCGCCGCGAACGGCGAGGCGGCACCTGAGCTGGTCGCGTCCCTGGAGGGGCAGCTGGCCGGCAAGGTCCTGCTCGACGTGACGAACCCGTTCAGCCACGACGAGACCGGTCCCTACCTCTGGACGCGCGGGACGTCCTTGGGCGAGCTCATCCAGCGCGCCGCCCCGTCGGTGCGCGTCGTCAAGGCGTTCAACACCGTCGGCAACCCGCTGATGATCGACCCGCCGGGCGGGCCGTACCGGATGCTCATCGCCGGGGACGACACCTCGGCCAAGTCCGACGCCAGCGCCTTCATCGAGGCCGCCGGGTGGACGCCGGTCGACATCGGCTCCATCCGCGAGTCGATCGGGCTCGAGGGCATGGCGCTGGCGTGGGTGGCGTACGGCAGGGCGAGCGGCGACTGGAACGGTGTGGGGACGATCGTCTAGCTGCGCCCGGACCGCGATGCGGGCCGCCTGCTCGCGCGCGAGCAGGATCATGCCTCGGCGACGGCAGGTAGCGGCTCCGGGAGCTCGGCGGTGCGGGTGGCGAGGAAGCAGCCGAGGAGCACCAGCGGGAAGCCGATCGCGATGCCGACCGTGAACCGCTCGTCGAGGAACAGGATGCCCAGGCCCAGGGCGACCGCGGGGTTGATGAACGTGATGACCGACGCCCGGTTGGGACCGACCTCCGCGATGAGGGCGAAGAACACCAGGAAGGCTGCGACGGTGCAGGCACCCGCCAGGCCGAGCAGGCTCCACCAGACCTTGGCGGGAGGTGCCTGGGTGGGCCACTGGTTGGCGGCGATCGGCGCGTAGATCACGGCGGCGACGGCCAGCGAGGTGGAGATGACGGCGATCGACGGGAGGTGGGCGAACTTCCGCGTGATGATCTGCGGCGCGGTGCCGTAGCCGATGACGACGAGCGCGATCTCGACGGCTGCGGTGACCTGCCCGTGCAGGTCGAGCCCGAGCAGGACGGCGACGCCGACGATCCCGACCCCGAGGCCCAGGAGCCGCCCGGAGTCGACGCGGTCGTCGGCACCGAGGAGGTGTGAGGCGAGGGCGCTGACCAGCGGCACCGCGGCGATGAGCAGGCCCGCCAGGGAGGACGAGATGTGCCGCTCGGCGTCGGTCAGCAGCAGCCAGGGTCCCGCGATCTCGAGGACGCTGAACAGCAGCAGCCAGCGCCACAGCGGCAGCAGCGGCCGCAGGTAGCCGCGGGCCGCGGCGACGGGCAGCAGCACCGCCGCACCGATGCCGGTGCGGGCGAGGACGATCACCGACGGGGACAGGTCGTCCACGGCCACCTTGATGAGGAGGTAGGGGATCCCCCACAGGACGCACATGAAGCCGAACAGCAACCAGCCCCGACGCGTCACCCGTTCACCCTAGGAAACGGCTGTGACACTCCGCCGCTGGGTTTCCGCCAACCTGACCCCCCGCGTCCCTGCTCCCACCCGCGCCGAGGGCACCAGACCGGGCGGGACCCACGCCAGGAGCCCGTCGGTCGGGGCGGCGGTAGGAGCGGGGAGGTCAGTTGACCTGGCGCTCGTAGCCCTTCCAGTACTCCTCGCGGAGCTTGAACTTCTGGATCTTGCCGGTCGCCGTGCGCGGGATCTCGGCGCGGAACTCGACCGACGTCGGCGCCTTGTAGCTCGCGAGCCGGCTCTTGCAGTGGGCGATGAGCTGCTCCTCGGTGGCCTCCGCTCCGGAGGCGAGCACGACGAGGGCCTTGATGGTCTCGCCCCACTTCTCCGACGGGACGCCGATGACGGCGACCTCGGCCACCGCCGGGTGGCCGAACAGCGCGTCCTCGACCTCGATGCTCGAGACGTTCTCGCCGCCGGTGATGATGACGTCCTTGCGCCGGTCGCTGATCGTGACGTAGCCCTCGTCGTCGAGGATCCCGCCGTCGCCGGTGTGGAACCAGCCGCCCTCCAGCGCGTCCGCGGTGGCGTCCGGCTGCTCCCAGTAGCCCTCGAGCACCACGTTCGACCGCGCCAGCACCTCGCCCTGGTCGGAGATCTTCACGCGGACGCCGATCGCCGGCATCCCGGCTCGGCTGAGCCGGACCGCGGCCTCCGACATGGGCAGCGCGTCCTCCTCCGCCCGCCGCCGGTTGATCGTCAGCAGCGGCGAGGTCTCGGTGAGGCCGTAGATCTGCAGGAACTCCCAGCCGAGCTCCTCCTCGATCCGGGCGATGGTCCGCGACGGCGGCGGGGCCCCCGCGCAGATGACCCGGACCTGGTCCCGCCCGGGGACCTCCCCCTCCCAGGACTGGGCCGCCTCGAGGATGGATGCGACGACCGCGGGTGCCGCGCACATCACCGTCACGCCGTGAGCCTGGACCCGACGCAGGATGTCCGCGCCGTCGACCTTGCGCAGCACGATGTGTGGCACGCCCATGCCGGTCATCCCGAACGGCATCCCCCAGCCGTTGGCGTGGAACATGGGCAGCGTGTGCAGGTAGACGTCCCGGTCGGTGACGCCGGCGTGCAGCGCGAACGTGACGGCGTTGACCCAGATGTTGCGGTGCGTGATCTGCACGCCCTTCGGCCGGGCCGTCGTCCCGCTCGTGTAGTTGATGGTCGCCGTCGCGTCCTCGTCCGCGTCCCACGGCTCCGGCTCCACGCCGAACCGCAGCACCGCCTCGTAGTCCGGCCCGAGGACGACGGTGCGCTTCGCACTCGACCCCTCCGCGAGGTGCGCGACCTCCGGGTCCGCCAGCACCACCGAGGACCCCGAGTGCTCGAGGATGAACGACACCTCGGCCTGCGACAGCCGGAAGTTGATGGGCACGTAGACGCGTCCCGACGAGCAGACGCCGAAGAAGCCCTCCATCATCCGGGCGCTGTTCTGCGAGAGCACCGCAACCCGCTCGCCTACCCCGACGCCCAGCTCGTCGAGGCCCGCTGCCAGCGCCCGGGTACGACGGGCGAACTCGCCGTACGTCAGGGAACCCAAGCGGTCCTCGCCCGGCTCGTCCACGATCCCGACACGGTCGCCGTACGCGAGCTCGGCACGATCGAGGAAGTCAGCTGTGCTGAACGGCACCTTCATAGCGGCACGTTATGACGGCGCTACGTTCCAGGGCCAGGAGTCGAGGCCGACCGGCCGTCCGAAAAGCCAGCCCTGGGCGTACTGGACCGAGTGCGATCGGAGGAAGCTCGCCTGCTCCTCCGTCTCGACGCCCTCGGCGATGAGGCGCAGGTCGAGAGCTCTCGCCATGTCGATGATGTGCACGGCCACGTTCGACGTGGCCGCACCCACGCCGACGGAGTCGACGAAGGACTTGTCGATCTTCAGGTAGTCCACCGGCAAGGTCTGCAGGTACGACAGGCTCGAGTAGCCGGTCCCGAAGTCGTCGATGGCCACCTGCAGGCCGCAGCTCCGGAGCCGGCTCAGGACGGCCGCGGCCCGCTGCCTGTCAAGGACGCTGCTCTCGGTGACCTCGATGATGATGGATCCGTTGCGGAGGTCTCTCAGCCGTGTCAGCAGCTCGACGGTGGGGGCATCGTCGATGTCCTTCGCGGACACGTTGACGGCGAGGTGGAATCCCTGACGGCCGACCGTCAGCCGGTCCCAGTCGGCCCGGACCAGCTCGAGCACGCGTCGGGTGATCTGCGGCATCAGGCCGACGTCCTCCGCGACGGCGAGGAACACGTCCGGTCGCATCCGCTGCCCGTCGGGCCGGCGCCAGCGCAGCAGCGCCTCGGCGCCGATGACGTCAGCGGTCTGCAGGTCGACGACCGGTTGGTACTCCAGGTAGAACTCATGGCTCCGAAGGGCCGCCCGAAGGCCGGCAGCCGTGCCGAGACGGCGCCGGCCGAGGAGCAGCACCAGGGCAGCCAGGGCCAGGCCGAGCAGGAGCCCGATGGGCAGGAACAACCGTCGAGACCTGGCCTCCTCGCGGTGCAGCGCGGCGGGCGCCAGGGCGGCGACCGTCCCGATGTACCACTTCTTCGAGCCGGCGACGGCCGTGGCGCGCCCGTCCTCGACGAGCGTCACGACCCGACCCCGGGCGCTTCGGCGGATCGCGTCAGCAGATACCTCGCCGCGCTGCGTGAGGACTATCCCGCTCGGGATCGAGAACGTCGCGATGCTGAGCTCACCGGTGTCGTTGGCGACGTCCAGCGGAAGCTGCTTGTGCAGGACGGCGGCATAGCCGTGCTCCTCCACGACCACGAAGGTCGGACCCTGCTGCGACAGGCGCACGTCGGTCCGCAGCTCGGCCCCTGCGGGTGAGGTGAGCGTCACGGGCCCGAGGGGCAGCGGCGCGCCGCCTTCCCCGAGCGAGGAGCAGGTCAGTCGTCCGCCCTCCACGTGGCCCACGGCCTGCAGGTAGCTGGAGTCGACGTCGATCTCGCGCATCAGCGCCAAGTGGGAGGCGGAGCAAGGATCGCCAGGGAGCGCGCTGAGCCGGTCAACGGCCGACTGGGCCTGAGCCGCCGTCGAGTCCGAGCGGTGCAACACCTCGGCGGCGTAGATGCGCGCCCGCTCCTGCACCCGCCCGCGGGCGTCATGACGCGCGTAGGCCAGCGACAGCAGCACCGGCACGGCCGCAGCCAGCACAGCGCAGGCCGTCACCACCAGCCGCAACCGGTTGCTCGTCACGGGCATCCACGCTGTCACAGTGAAGGAGACCGAGTCCGCAACGCACCGCAGACCTGTCCGTACCCTTGGACCGGTGAGCATCGATCCCGCGCGGCTGAAGGTCGCGCTCGAGGTGATGAAGGAGCTCGACCAGCTGGACCCGGAGCACCCCGACGCGGTGGCGATCCGGCGGGCGACGGCCCACATCTACAAGGACGTGAAGCTGCGCCGCAAGAGCGAGAAGCGGGCCAGCATCACAGCCCACGACGAGGCGGTCACGAACCTCACCGCCACGGGCGCCAAGGACCGCATCGACGACGAGACGGCCGGCATCCCGCTCGCCGCCAACGACAGCGGCGTCGTGGGCGAGCTGAAGCGGGCCCGGTCCTGCTACATCTGCAAGCAGCGCTACCGCGAGGTGGACGCGTTCTACCACCAGCTCTGCCCCAGCTGCGCCAGGCTGAACTGGGCCAAGCGGGACGAGCACGTCGACCTCAGCGGCCGCAAGGCGCTACTGACCGGCGGCCGCGCCAAGATCGGCATGTACATCGCGCTGCGGATCCTCCGCGACGGGGCGGACCTGACGATCACGACGCGCTTCCCGCACGACGCCGTCCGTCGCTTCGCCGCGATGCCCGACAGCGCCGACTGGCTGCACCGGCTCAAGGTCGTCGGGATCGACCTGCGCGACCCCGCCCAGGTGATGCACCTGGCCGACGAGATCGCCGCCGAGGGACACCTCGACATCCTCGTCAACAACGCCGCTCAGACGGTCCGCAGGAGCGCGCAGAGCTATGCACAGCTGGCCGCGGCCGAGCACGCCGCCGAGCAGCTCGAGCACCCGGTGCCCATCTCCGACCTCCGCTCGCCGGTGGGCGAGATCGAGGGTGCCATCGGCCGCAAGCTCACCCCCGAGGCGGTGACCGCCCTGGCCCTCACCAGCGGGTCCGCGAGCCTGAGCCGCATCGAGCAGGGCCTCGCCATCGACGCCGGCGGCCTGGTCCCCGACCTCGCCCCAGAGAACAGCTGGAGCAAGCCGCTCGGCGACGTCGACGAGGTCGAGATGCTCGAGGTGCAGCTGTGCAACAGCGTCGCCCCGTTCGTGCTCATCTCACGGCTGCGCGCCTCGCTCGCCGCGAGCCCGCACCGCCGGACGTACGTGGTGAACGTCAGCGCCATGGAGGGCCAGTTCGGGCGTCGCTACAAGGGCGTCGGCCACCCCCACACCAACATGGCGAAGGCCGCCCTCAACATGCTCACCAAGACGAGCGGGCCCGACATGTTCGAGCAGGGCATCCTCATGACCGCCGTCGACACCGGGTGGATCACCGACGAGCGCCCCCACCCCACGAAGGCCCGGCTGCACGACGAGGGCTTCCACGCCCCCCTCGACCTCGTGGACGGCGCTGCCCGCGTCTACGACCCGATCGTGCAGGGCGAGCAGGGCACCGATCTCTATGGCGTGTTCCTCAAGGACTACGTACCGTCCGCCTGGTGAGCCGCATCAACGACGTCGGGGGGATGACCGGGTTCCCTGCGGTCGTCGAGGAGACCGACGAGCCGGCCTTCCACGCCGACTGGGAGGCGCACGTCTTCGCGATGAACCGCGCGCTCATCGGGGCGGGCGTCTACAACCTCGACGAGTTCCGCGACGCCGTCGAGCGGATGCCCCCGTCGTCCTACCTCGCGGCGAGCTACTACGAGAAGTGGCTGCACGCCATCACCACCCTGCTCGTCGAGAAGGGCGTCTGCACCGCGGGGGAGCTCGATGTTCCGGCCGGGTGACCGGGTGCGGGCGGACCGCGACGACCCGGACCACCACACCCGCGTGCCGAGGTACGTGCGCGGTGCCGTCGGCACCGTCGTGGAGCAGATCGGCGAGCACCCACTGCCGGACGACCGGTCGCGCGGGACCCTCACGGTCGAACCCGTCTACACCGTCCGGTTCGCGGCCGGGGAGCTCTTCGGCACGGGTGAGCACGACGTGACGGTGGACGTCTGGGCCAGCCACCT
>JAODNF010000094.1 GCA_025464915.1 Frankiales bacterium
CTGCGGGCGCTCGGTCGGCCTGGTGCTCGGCGGAGGAGGTGCGCGTGGCTTCGCCCACCTCGGTGTGCTCGACGAGCTCGAGGCGGCCGGCGTGCAGGTCGACCGGGTCGCCGGCACCAGCATGGGAGCCGTCATCGGCGCGCTCTACGCCAGCGGGGCCGACGCAGCGGCGACCGATGCGCAGGCCTACGAGAGCTTCGTGCGCAACAACCCGCTCGGCGACTACACGCTGCCCTCCAAGAGCCTGCTCCGAGGACGCCGCACCGACAGCCTGCTCCGCGACGCCATGGGCGGCATGCTCATCGAGGAGTCGCCACGCGAGTTCCGCTGCGTCAGCGTCGACCTGCTTCAGCGACGCAGAGTCGTGCACCGCAGCGGTCCGCTCGCGGATGCGATGGCCTGCTCGCTGCGACTGCCCGGCATCTACCCGCCGTACGAGTACGGCGGCGCGCTGCACGTCGACGGCGGTGTTCTCGACAACCTGCCTGTCAGCACGCTCGCTCGCTCCGAGGGTCCGATCCTTGCCGTCGCCATCGGCTTCGCGGGCCGGGGGGCTGCCGCCACGTCGCTCAAGGTGCCGTCGCTCGGCGACACCCTGATCCGCACGATGACGATGGGCAGCGGCGACGCGGCGGAGGAGGCCATGGCGATGGCGGACCTGGTGCTGCGTCCCGACGCCACCGGCGTGGGCCTGACCGAGTGGCACCAGATCGACCGGATGCGCGAGTCAGGACGCGAGACGACCCGGGCGGCGATCGAGCAGATCGCGGCCGTCCTCGCGCGATGAGGGTCACCTTCTGCGGCGTCCGCGGCTCCACCCCCGCACCCGGTCCGGACTTCACCCGCTACGGCGGCCAGACCTCCTGCGTCGCGCTGTCGCACGACGGTGCCGTCCCCTCCCTCGTGCTCGACGCCGGCACCGGCCTGAACGCTGTCACGCCGCTCCTCCAGGGAGCACCCTTCGCCGGCTCGATCCTGCTCAGCCACCTGCACTGGGACCACACGCACGGGATGCCCTTCTTCGCCGGCGGCGCGGCCGCCGGGTCCCGCGTCGACGTGCGGATCCCCGACCAGGGCAGCGATGCCGAGGCCGTGCTCGAGAAGTGCTTCTCCCCGCCGCACTTCCCGATCGTGCCGTCACAGCTCGGACCCGGGTGGTCCTTCGGCGGGCTCGAGGAAGGGGACTGCTCGCTCGAGGGCTTCACCGTCCTGGCACTCGAGATCCCCCACAAGGGCGGACGCACCTACGGCTACCGCGTCAGCGCCGGCGGCTGCTCCGTCGCCTACCTGCCCGACCACAGCCCGACCTCCCTGGGACCAGGACCCGACGGGCTGGGCGAGAGGCACGCGGCCGCTCTCGCGCTGGCCGACGGCGTCGACCTGCTCATCACCGACGCCCAGCACACCGCCTCGCAGTTCCCCGCCCTCGAGTTCCTCGGCCACGCCACCGTCGAATACGACGTCGAGCTCGCTCGGGAGGCCGGCGCCAAGGCGCTCGCCCTCTTCCACCACGCACCGTCCCGGACCGACGAGGAGGTCGACGAGATCGCCTTGCTGGCAGGCGATCTCGCGGGTTCAGCCGTGGCGGTTCTCGCGGCCAGTGAGGGCCTGACGCTTGACCTCGCGCTCGGCCTGCCGTTCATCCCGATGCCCCGACACGAACCACGAAGCGGAGACGCCCATGTCGCAGCAGTGCACCAGCTGTAGCGCCGACAGCCCGGACGGGGCGAAGTTCTGCCTCGAGTGCGGCTCCGCGTTCGCGCGGGCCTGCCCGTCCTGCGGGCACCCCGCCGGCGGCGGCAAGTTCTGCGGCGAGTGCGGCTCTGCGCTGGCCGGCGCGGTCCCCGCACCTCGGGCGGCAGCCGTCCCCTCCGACAGCCCGGTCTCGGAACGACGCACGACGTCGGTGCTCTTCGGCGACCTGGTGTCCTTCACGACGCTGTCGGAGTCGCGTGACCCCGAGGAGGTCCGCGAGCTGCTGTCGTCGTACTTCGCCGTGGCTCGCACAGTCGTCGGTCGCTACGGCGGCACGATCGAGAAGTTCATCGGCGACGCCGTGATGGCGGTCTGGGGTGTGCCGGTCGCGCACGAGGACGACGCCGAGCGCGCTGTCCGCGCCGGGCTCGACCTCGTGGCGGAAGTGGCCGCCCTCGGCGAGTCCGTGGGTGCTCCGGGCCTCGCCATGCGCGTCGGGGTCGTCACCGGATCCGTCGCCGTCACGCTGGGTGCGACCAACGAGGGCATGGTCGCCGGCGACGCGGTCAACACGGCGGCGCGGGTGCAGTCGGCCGCCGAGCCGAACACGGTGTGGGTCGACAGCGAGACCCGCGGCCTGACCGCGGCGGCCATCGCCTTCAGCGACATGGGCGAGCACGAGCTCAAGGGCAAGGCCGAACCGGCCCGGCTGTTCCGCGCCGACACCGTGGTCGCGGCGATCGGCGGCGCGCAGCGGGTCGACGGCCTCGAGGCGCCGATGACCGGGCGCGACAGCGAGCTGCGCCAGCTGAAGGAGCTCTTCCACGCCACCGTCGATGACGGGCGCGGTCGCATCGTCCTCGTCACCGGTGTTGCCGGCATCGGCAAGAGCCGGCTGGGGTGGGAGTTCGAGAAGTACACGGACGGCCTCACGCAGGACAACTGGTGGCACCGTGGCCGCTGTCTGTCGTACGGCGACGGCGTCGCGTTCTGGGCCTTCGCCGAGATGGTCCGCTCGCGGCTAGGACTGCTGGAGAGCGACGACCGCGCAGCGATCGACCAGAAGGTGCGCGAGGGCGTGCAGGCCGTCGCCGCCAACGCGGACGAGGCCGAGTGGCTCATCCCCCGAGTCGCCGCCCTGCTCAGCGGCGGCGACAAGGCCCAGGGCTTCGACCGCACCGACCTGTTCGCCTCCTGGACGACGTACCTCGAAAGGGTGGCGAACGGCGACTCCCTGGTGCTGCTGTTCGAGGACACCCAGCACGCCGATGCCGGCCTGCTCGACCTCATCGAGCACCTGCTCGAGACCAGCCGCGCCAAGCTCTTCGTGGTCGTCCTGACCCGGCCAGAGCTCCTTGAGGTTCGCCCGTCGCTCGCCTCCGGTCGGCGCTCCACAGTCTTCAGCCTGGATCCGCTCGACGACCCGGCCATGACGACGCTGGTCGACGCTCTCGTGGGTGACCTCCCGAGCCGCGCGCGCACGGCGCTGGTGGCCCGCTCCGAGGGCGTCCCCCTCTACGCCGTCGAGACCGTCCGCTCCCTCATCGACCGTGACGCCGTGCAGGCCCGCGACGGGCGGTACGCCTACGTCGACCAGGACGGGAGCAAGGTCGACCTCGACCAGCTCGCCGCACCCATCTCCCTTCACACGCTGGTGGCTGCACGGCTCGACGCCTTGACTCCGATCGAGCGCCGCACGGTGCAGGACGCCAGCGTGCTCGGGCTCTCGTTCCGGCAGGGCGGTCTGATGAAGCTGTCCGACGTCAGCGGCTTCGACCTCGACACTGCCCTCGCCGGCTTGGTGCGCAAGGGCGTCATCGAGACGCAGACCGACCCGCGCTCCCCCGAGCTCGGCAGCTTCCGGTTCCTGCAGGCCATCGTCCGCGAGGTCGCCTACAGCACCCTGGCTCGCAAGGACCGGCGCACCCGCCACCTCGCCGCCGCTGACCACCTCGAGAGCGAGGGCGAGGAGTTCAGCGACGCCGTCTCGGGCATCATCGCCCAGCACCTGCTGGACGCTCTCGAGGCCAGCAGCGCCAGCGACCCGGACCGCAGTCCGATCGCTGCCCGGGCTCGTGACCTGCTGGGCAACGCCGCTGAGCGCGCTGAGGCGCTGGGGTCGCCCGCGGAGGCGCTGCGGTGCTGCCTGTCCGCGCTGCAGCTCGAGGCCGAGGGGGAGGTCTCGGCAAAGCTCCGCCTCCGCGCCGCCCGCAACGCCGTGCTGGCCGGTCAGACCGCGCTCGGCTACGACCTCGCTCAGCAGTGCCGGGACGAGTTTCTCGCGCTGGGCAGTGCCCTCGAAGCGGGAGCGGCCTCCGCCGTTCACGGCCAAGCGCTGGTCGAGCTCGGGCGGCACTCCGAGGCGCTCTCCGTCGTGGGTCCGGTCCTGGAGCAGGTGGCGGACCTCCCCGGCAGCGAGGCGGTCCAGCTGCTGCTGATGCGTCCCTACGGCACCGCGCTGCGCAACGGGGGCGACACCGACAAGAGCGTCGAGCTGGCGGTCCGACAGATGGGTCTCGCCGAGACCACTGCCGACCCGACGGCGATCGCCAACGGCCTCAACGGTCTCGCCATCGCTCTCATCGACCGCGGGTCACCGACGGCGTACAAGACACTCCTGCAAGGCGCGGTCGCGATCTCCCGTGAGCACCACCTGACCGACCGCCTCGGGCGCTCACTCGCGAACCTCCTCGGCGGGACGTACGCCGACGACCTCACGGCCGCAGCCCAGATCGCGATCGAGGCCCTGGAGGTGTCTCGGCAGGTCGGCGACAACGCGATCCTGGAGCTCGCGACGGTCAACGCCTCCTACCTGTGCCTGCTCACCGGCGACTGGGACGCCCTGGTGTCGGGCACGACCGAGATGCTCGAGCACAACGGGACGCTGGTCGGTGCGCTCGAGGTCTTGCGGGGCCTCAGCCTGGTGGCCCGCGGCCTCCCGCTGACGCCGCGTGCGTTCGACAGCACCGACGACGACCTCGAGACGAACTGCCAGCGGCTGTTCGAGGCGATGGTCCTGCGTGACCAAGGCGACCTCAACGGGGCAGCGGCACTGGCCGCGTCGGGCCTCCGGTTGGCCTACGGCGGCGGCGACGTGATGGACGACTTCGAGGTCTTCGCCGTTCCCGCGATCGAGATGCAGCTGGACGCGGGCGCTCTGGACGAAGCCGAGGGCCTGCTCGCTCTCGCGGCCCCGCTGCGCGGGAGCAGGGCCAGCAAGCTGTTGCAGTGCCAGCTGCCGCGACTTCGCGGGATGCTGCTCGCGGCGCGCGGTGAGGACCCTGAGCCCGAGCTCCGCACCGCCGAGAGCAGGTTCGCGGACTTCGGGGCGTTGTTCTACCTGGCGCGGACCCGTCTTGACCTCGGTCACTGGCTCGTCGAGCAGGGCCGGCACCAGGAAGCTGGGCCGCTGCTGACTCAGGCTCGTGAGGTGTTCGAGCGGCTGAGTGCCGCACCGTCCCTGGCGGAGCTGGACGCGCTGACGCCCCAGCTGGTGCAGGTGTGAGCGAAGGACGTGCTCGCTACCGCGATGCCCTGGCCAGCAAGGACTACCGGCTGCTGGTGACGGCCTTCGTCGCCGACCAGCTCGGCACGTGGGCCTACAACGTGGTGCTGATCGCGTACGTCTTCGAGCGCACGCACTCGGCGACCTACCTGACCGTGGCCGGCGTGGTCCGCTTCACCCCCGGCCTGCTGCTCTCGCCGTATGCCGGCGTGCTCGCCGACCGCTTCGAGCGCACGAAGGTGATGCTGGCCGGTGCCCTCGCTGCGTTTGCCGCGATGACCTGCCTGGCCTTCACGGTCGCGCAGAACGGTCCGGTGCCGGTGCTGCTCGTCTTCTCGTTCCTGTCCGCCTGCGCCGCGACGCTGAACCGGCCGGCCGCGTCCGCTCTCACGCCGGACATCGTGAGCGAGAAGGACCTCGGGGCTGCCAACGCGCTGACCGCCATGCTCGAGAACCTCATGGTCGTCCTCGGCCCGGCTCTCGGCGGCTTGTTCCTCGTCACGGGTACGCCCGCTCTGGGCATCGAAGCCAACGCCCTGAGCTTCCTCGTGTCGGCCCAGCTGGTCTACCGCATCACCTCGCGCAGCCGCGGTGAGGTCGTCGAGGTGGAGGAGACACCGCTGCAGGTCCTCACCAGCGGCGCCCGCGCGCTGCTCGCGCAACCGGTCGCCCTGACGCTGGTGCTCTTCTGCTGCCTGGACACCGTGGTGTTCGGCTTCAGCACGGTGCTGTTCATCCCGATGAGCGAGCGGTTCGGCACCGGGTCCGAGGGCTACAGCTACCTGCTCATCGGCAGCGCCGTGGGTGGTGTCCTCGTCGCCGGCCTCGTCAACCGCCTGTCGGGCGCAAGCCGGCTCGCGCCGATCATCCTCGGCGGCATGCTGCTGCTCGCACTTCCCTTTGCTGCCACCACTCTCACCCACAGCCGGTACGTCGGGTTCGCCCTGCAGGTGGTGGCGGGCGCAGGCATGGTCGCTGTCGACGTGCTGGCGATCACCGCCCTGCAGCGAGACGTCCCGAAGGCCTCGCTCGGTCGGGTGTTCGGCGTCTTCGAGGCGCTCATCCCCGGCTCCTGCATCATCGGCAGCGTCATCGCCGCACCGCTCCTGGAGTCCTTCGGGCTGACGACCACGCTGCTGATCGTTGGCTTCGGGATCTCCGGCGTCTCGGTCCTCACGCTGCCGCCGGTTCTGCGGGCGGACCGCAGCTCCGCCCTGGTCGCGTCCCAGCTGCGGCCGCGTGTAGCTCTGCTCGAGGTGCTCGACCTGTTCGCCGCGATCGGACGGCCCTCCCTGGAACGGCTGGCGGCCAGTGTCGAGGTCGTCGAGCTCGAGGCGGACGAGGTCGTCGTTCACGAAGGCGACAGCGCCGATGCGCTCTGGGTGCTTGTCTCGGGCGAGGCCGCCGTCTCGGCCAAGGGCGAGGGCGAGCGGGCGAAGCGGTTGCGGACCCTTGGTCCGCGCAGCTACTTCGGCGAGATCGGCCTGCTCCGCGGGCTGCCTCGCACCGCGACCGTCCGCACCCTCGAGCCCGCCGTTCTCTGGCGCATTCCGGGCGAGGACTTCCTCGCAGCCGTCGAGGTCGGGAAGGCCAGCGCCAGCCTGCAGACCGGCGTGGCGACCCGGCTCGCCCGCTCGCACCCGCGGCTGGCCGCCGAGCCGCTGCCCGTCCTCGCACTCGCCACCTGATCGCGAGCCAGGCCCGGTCCTGCCCACGGGGGGACCCAGGCAGGACCTGCTGACGCCACGCGGCACGGCACCGCGAAGGTGTGATGACAGCAGCGCTGGGGTAAGACGCGGCTGTCCCGACCAGGACCTCGCCCCCCTGACCCGGAGAAGTGGAGCTGACACCCATGAGCAGGAGCGCTGAAGAGCGCGAGCAGGAACTGTCAGGTCGCGAGCAGGCAGCCACCGAACGCGACCACCTGGCTGACCTGCGCGATGCCGCGGCCGACCGGCGGGACCACGAGGCCGACGACCGGGACCGGTTGAGCACCGAGAGCGACGCCACGGTGCGGCAGGTGCTGCACGGGGCCGACGAGCGGGACCAGGCGGCGTCGCTGCGGGACCAGGCGGCCCGTGCGCTGGACGCCGAGGCGGAGCAGCAGGCAATGACGGCCGAGAGGGCCGCCCTGCGACGAGCGCACAGCGAGACCGACCGCGACTGGTCGGCGCGTGACCGCGATGCCGCCGCCGCCGACCGGCTGGCCCTGGTCGAGGCCAGGAAGGCCGTCGTGGCGCGTCGCGACGCGGCCGGGGAGCAGCGGCAGAGCGCCGCGCTCGACCGGGCAGAGAGCGGGCTGGACCGCCTCGACGCGAAGCACGACCGGGAGGCCGCACCCCGTCCGGACGTGTCAGCGCCCTGAGCCTGCTCGCTCTCCGGATGCGACCGCCGCTCGCGCGGCTGACGGTTCCTCGCCGTCCAGCGCGGCGCGCAGCAGCGCTCGGGTCGCCCAGTGCTGGGCCTGCTCGACCTGATCGTCCTCGAGGCCGCAGATGTCGCGCAGGACGATGAGGGCCTCGATGCCGAGCACGACGGCGAGGCCCTGCACCAGGTGCTCGAGGGTCGCCCCGTCCAGCGTCTCGCGAAGCGGCGCGACGGCCAGCTCGACGTACTCCAGCCGGCGGGAGGGCCGCGGCGGGACACCGGGCTCGACCTGCCCCTTGTCCACCGTGAAGCGGATCATCTGACGCAGCTGCGGCTCGTTGTCGAGGGTCAGCCGGTGCATGGCGCCGACCAGTCGCTCGACGCGTTCGCGCACATCGGCGTCGGGCCCACCCGCCTCGATCTGCTGCTCGACGTCGGAGCGCAACGACTCCAGTGCGGCCTCCGTCATCAGCTGCTCGGCACTGGTGAAGTAGCGGTAGGCAGTCCGGCGGGACACCTCGGCCGCGTCCGCGACCTCCGCCACCGAGGGACGGGCGCCGCCGGCCATCAGCCTGCGCGCCGCCTCGACCAGCGCTTGCCGGGTGCGCCGCTTCTGGCTGTCGCGGCTCATCGCTCTTGACCTCGGTTCACGATCCCCATACTGTCACATGTGTGCCATGAAGGCACGATCGTGCCATGAACAAGCAGGGGTCAGCATGAGCTTCCAAGCGCTCGTCCACCAGCCGGACACGAGTCCGACGCTGTCCCTGCGCGGCACGCTGGTGAAGGTGCTCAGCACCGCAGCCGACGCGGCCGGGGCGTCGACCTTCGAGTTCACGGCCCAGCCGGGCTGGGACACCGGCTCGCACCTGCACTCCAGCATCCAGGAGCAGTTCTACGTCATCGACGGGCAGATGGAGCTGCGGGCGGGGGACGAGATCATCGTCGGACGTCCCGGGACGTTCGTCGCCGTGCCGTCGGGCGTGCCGCACGCCTTCGCGAACCGGTCCGAGGCCGCCGCGCGCATGCTGCTCGTCTGCACGCCTCCCGGGCACGAGCGCTACTTCGCCGAGCTCGCGACGCTCCTCACGCGCGACGGCGCCCCCGACCCCGAGGAGGTCGCCGCGCTCCGCGCCCGCTACGACACGACCCAGGTGTCCGCGCTGTCGGTGTGACCGCGCGGCAGCTCTGCCTCGGGGGCCCGACGGCCGAGTAGTCACTTCGGACCGTCTTGCGCGCTTCCGGCATCTGCCCTCCGGCAATCGCCCACCATGTCCAGCATGACCTCGACGCTGCCGCTGGCAGACACCCGCGACATGCTCGGCCTGCACCAGGTGTTCCGGGACGCGCTCGCCGGCTCATCGCACCTCGTCGGTGGGGTGGCGGACGGCGACCGGGTCCGCGCCGAGCTGGTCGGCACCTACTACGACAACGTCCTGCGGCTCCTGCACGGCCACCACGAGGGCGAGGACGAGCTGATGACGCCGAGGCTCGTGGAGCGCTGCACGCCCGAGGAGGCCGAGCAGGTGCGTGCCGTCGCCGACATGCACCAGGACGTCACGGACGACCTCGCGGCCGCGGAGGCCAGCGTCACCGCGTGGCGGCGGTCCGCCACGGCCTACGACCGGGACGAGGCCGTCGCCCTGCTCACGCGGCTCAACGCGACCCTCGTCTCCCACCTCGACGAGGAGGAGCGGATCGTGCTGCCGATCGCGGCACAGCACATCAACGTGGCCGAGTGGGGCGAGCTGCCCGCGCACGGCATGCGCACCTTCACCGGCGACAAGCTCTGGCTGATCATCGGCCTGGTCCAGGAGCAGATGCCCGCGCCGGCCATCGCCAACATGGAGTCCCACATGCCGCCGCCGGTGCTCGACATGTGGCAGTCGCCGGGGCGCCGGATGTTCGCCGACTTCGCGGCTCAGCTGCGCGCCTGAACCAACAGCTGCGCGAGCACCCTCCCTGGCGCTCGACAGCCGCCTACTGGACGTCGCGGCGCTGCCGGAGGAACCGGCGGAGCCGGTCGGCGGTCTCGTCGTCGCGCCGCTGGTGCTCCTCGGCGCGGTAGAGCACGAACGTGTCGACGCTCATGTCCTGCGGCGACTCCAGGACCATGCCGGCGGTGCGGTGCTCGGCGTAGGCGTCGAGGAACAGCCGCGTCCCGTGGTGGGCCACGATCCGGTCGTCCCACTCGGGGCCGGCGACGACGTCCATCTGCAGGCTGTTGGTCAGCGGCTGCAGCGACAGCCGCAGCCCGCTGGTCGCCGGCTCCAAGCCGCGGGCCGCGACCAGCCGACGGATCACGGCTGCGGCGTCGCGGGTGCAGAGGAGTCCGGTCACCCTGCTGTCTTCGCCCTCACCTCGTGCGAGGCCTTTTGTCGGGATCCCACAACCTGCAGGGCCAGGCGCTGGCAGAGCCCTCTGGCAAGCTCTTTGTCACTCGCGGGCCAGGTCCCCGCGGGGTCAGGACATCGGGCGGGTGGGTCCGCGGTACTGGAAGCAGGAGCAGCTCGAGACCCAGCCGAGGTCGCGGGTGGCGGCAGGCATCGCGTGCACGGTCGGGGAAAGGCCGCTGGCGAAGGTGACGCCGGAGCGGAGGCCGATGCCCTCCAGGCCGATGCCGCGCTTGATGCTGGGGCCGTCGAGCCCGTTGACGGAGCCCGCTGCGGCGACGATCAGCCCGAGGATGTCGCAGGTGTCGTAGAGGACGCCGCGGGCGAAGCGGCGCTGCGGTCCGTAGCTCACGCCGTGCTGGGCAGCCGTGGCGCGGCAGGCGGCAGCCGCGGGCAGCGCGGCGTTGCCCGGGTCGTGCGCGTCATCGACGTCGAGCGTCGGGTCGAAGCCGCTGCCGAGGGCACCGGCCAGCTGCGCGTCCGGGACCACGCCCTGCAGGAACAGGATCGGGGTGTTGAAGGTGCTGACGCCGTACCTCGGCCGGTAGTGCTGGGTCTCGGCCTGCTCGGCGAAGACGAACAGCCCGAGGTCGCACATGATGACGTGGCTGATGCCGTCGCTCTTGAACTTCAGGACGTAGCCGGAGACGTCGGCGTTGCTCGTCGAGTAGTAGGTCTCGTCCACCGGGGCGTGCCCGACCCGCGTCAGCTGCCTGCGGACGAGAGCGCCGACCCTCCTTCCGATGGGGGTGTCGGGGCACAGGAAGCCGACCTTGGTCGGCGCCGCCGTCGGTCCCGAGGCGGGAGCGCCGAGGGCGGTGTTCCAGCCGTCGAAGTACTTCTGCGCGACCAGGCGGTCGGCGAAGTGCGGGGCGAAGCGGGTCCAGCTCGGGAACGGCATCAGGTCGTAGTAGCCGCCGAGCTCAGCGAAGACGCGGTCGTCGAACGCCTGGCCGCCACCGGCGAGCACCGGCACCTTGGCCTTGGACATGCAGGCCCGGAAGCCCGGGGTGTCGGCGACCAGCGCCGCGGCGTAGACCGCGATGACGTGGTTGTCCTGGGTGAAGAACGAGCAGGCTGCCTGGCCCTGGTTGTCGGCGTTCCCCGTCGTCGAGACGTCGAAGTAGAGGCCCTTGACCTTGCGGCCGAACAGGCCGCCCTTGGCGTTGATGCCGGCGATGACCGCCTCGGCGTCCCCCTTCTGGTCACCCGAGTCGACGCTGTTGATGCCGAGCGACGTCGCGACCTTCTGCACGTCCTGCTGGGTCGTCATGCCGATGGTGACGGTCTTCGCGTCCCAGCCCGGGCCCGTGACCGGGATCGCGCTCGCCGGGCCGATCGGCCCGGTCGCCCCGCCCGTGCCCGTCGTGCTTGCGGCGCCCCCACCCGTGCTGCTGCTCGCGCTGCCACCGGTGCTGCCGGCGCCGGTGGTGCCGGCGCCGCCCGTGGCGGTGCCGGCATCGCCGGCGCCCGAGTTGCTGCCGTCGCCGGTGCCACTCGCCTCGGTGGCGCCGCCGAGGCCGTCGGCGCCGTTGGCGGCGCTGCCGGTGGAGGTGGTCTGCACGGTCGAGCCGCAGGCCGTCACCAGGGTGCAGACGACGACTGCAGCGGCGAGGCGCCTCACGCGCTCGCCGGTTCGACGCTCCGGAGCGGCGTCGCGCCCTGAGCCGTGACGTCGCGGACGGGCAGGGTCAGGGTCGCGCCGGTGTGGTGGACGGTCTGGCTGGCGGGCAGGTACTCGGTCGCGGTGCCGACGGGCTCGGCGGTGCCGGGGTGCCGGGCGTACAGGGGATAGGCACCGCTCGAGACCTGCAGGCGCAGCCGGTTGCCGGCGCTGATGGCGATGCAGGTGGGCGGCAGCGTCACCGTGAGGTCCCACGTGCTGGTGCTGCCGGGGTCCGACGCGTCGGCGGTGCGGTTGGCGGCGCGGAGCTGCACGATCCGGTCGGTGATGTTGAACGACGTGCCGTCGGGCTTCACCTCGCAGAGCCGCAGGAACACCGCGGTGTCCGTGCGGTCGGAGCCGAACGTCAGGGCGATCTGGGGGGCGCCGAGCAGGTGCAGGTCGGCGGGCAGCGGCTCGGTGGTGAAGGTGACGACGTCCGCGCGCTTCTCCAGGTCGGTGTTGTCCCTGGACCCCGAGGCCTTGTCGTTGCCGGCACCGCCGACCTGCGGGGTGGGGTCGGCCGGGTCGTAGCGGAAGCTCGTCGTACCCGTGTCCGCTGCGGTGCTGGTCAGGCTGCCCGGCGCGAGGTGCCAGGTGCGGGTCGCGACGGGGTCCGCCGCCCAGCGGTCGAGGTGGACGTCAGCGCCGGAGTTGATCTCCAGCAGCCGCACGGGCCGTGGAGTGCCAGGGCGCTTCTCGAGCCCTGCCACCTCGCGGAGGAACGCGGTCGCGTCGGTGAACGACGCGCCGAGGCCCTTGGTGAGCATGTCGCCGTGCGTCCAGGGACCGAGCTGCAGCTCGACGGGGGCGCCGCTGCTCGTGAGGCGCGCGTACTGGCCGAGGCTGTCCTCGAGGAACAGGTCGTACCAGCCGCCCTGGACGAGGACGGGGCACGTGACGCTGTCGAGGTTCTTCGCGATCTCCAGGCGCGCCCAGTAGTCGTCGCGGGTGGGGTGCGAGAGCCAGTCCTCCCAGAAGCCGATCGGCCCGTTCGACGCCCCGAGGTAGCTCGTCTGCAGCGGTGCCTGCGTACCCGCCTTGGTGACCTTCGCCAGCTGGCTCTTCTCGCGCAGCGCCGTCTTGACGCCGAGCGTCGGGTCGCGCTGCGCCATCGCGGACCAGGACAGGCCGGCCCGCAGGAACAGGTTGCCGCCCGGCCAGACCATGTCGTAGAGCGAGCTCGGGGCGACCCGCAGCACCATCGCGGCCAGGGAGTCACCGGCGTGCTCGGCGAGGGCGATCTGGGCCCAGCCGAGGTAGGAGTCACCGAAGGTCATGAACGTGCCCGGGTAGAACGGCTGCTTCACGAGCCAGTCGACGGTCGCGGCGCCGTCGGCGATCTCGCAGCCGAACGGGTCGTCGAACGCGCCCTGGCTGCCGTCGGTCCCGCGGCTGGCCTGGATGAGGACCTGGAACCCCTGGTGCGCGAGGAACCGGCCGACGAGCAGGTTGAACAGGAACCGGCCGTAGGGCGTGCGGACCAGCACCAGCGGCGCCCTGTCCTGGCCCACCGGCGTCCAGTGCGTCGCCTCGGTGAGGACGCCGTCGCCCAGCGGGACCTGCACCTGCGCCTTGCGGACGCCCGGCACCCGGGCGGCGGGCAGGCCGACCTTGCGGGAGAACAGGGAGAACCAGGGATCGCGGGTCATGCGGGGACGCCGTTCAGTCGGGCCTCGCGCAGGGCGGAGCGCCGGGTCTTGCCGGCCTCGTCGCGCAGTGGGGAGTCGCTGCGCTCGAAGGTGCGGGGGCGCTTGTGGGGGGCGAGCCGCTCGGCGAGGAACGCGCTCAGCTCCTCGTCGTCGACCTGCTCGGACAGCTGCACGATCGCGTGCAGGACGTTGCCGAGGTCCTCGTCCGGCAGGCCGATCACGCAGCTCGTCGCGACGGCCGGGTGGGCGTCGAGGGCGGACTCGACCTCGGCGGGGTACACGTTGACCCCGCCGACGAGGACCATGTCGTTCTTGCGGTCGCTGAGGAACAGGTAGCCGTCGGCGTCCGTCCACCCCATGTCGCCGAGTGATTCCCAGCCGTCGACGACGCGGGCGGTCCCGCCGAGGTAGCGGTAGGTCGGGGCGGCCGAGCGCATGAAGACCTCCCCGAGCTCGCCGGGCTGCACGGGGGTGCCGTCCTCGCCGAGGACCGTGATCTCGCCGGAGATCGGGCGCCCCACCGAGCCGGGACGCTCGAGCCACTCGGTCCCGCTGATGGTCGTGATGGCCTGCACCTCCGTGCCGGCGTAGAGCTCCCACACGGCCTCGGCACCGATCTTGTCGATCCACCAGCGCTTGAGCCACTCGGCGCAGGGCGCCGCCATGTGGAACATCGTGTGCACGCTGCTGAGGTCGGCGGCCGGGGCGGCGGGGTGCTTGGCCATCCGGCTCATGATGGTCGGGACCGAGTAGAGCCAGCCGACCCGGTGGTCGGTGATGAGGTCGAGCGCGCGCTGCGGGTCGAAGCGGTCCATGACGACGACGTGGCCGCCGAGCAGCATCGCCAGCGAGGCGGACAGGAACGGCCCGTTGTGGTGCAGCGGCGCGGGGGTGAGGAGCACGTCCTCGTCCGCAATCCGGAGCAGCCGGCCGAGGGCCATGAGCGGCTCGGCGACGGCGGCGCTGGTGCTGAGGATGACCTTCGGCCGGCCGGTGCTGCCGCCGCTGGTCGGGGCCTTCCACGACTGCGCGACCCGCGTCGGCAGCGGGTCGGTGCTCTCGCCCTCCGCTCCGGTCAGGTCCCAGGTCGTGGCACCCGGGGCGTCGCCGATGACGATCGCCGGGCGCGTCAGCTCCACGATCTCGCGCAGCTCGTGCGGCGCGATCCGGCTCGACAGCGGCTGCGGGGTCGCACCCAGCTTCCACACCGCCCAGGCCGCGACGAGGAAGCGGCGGTCGCTCGGCAGGCAGATGCTCACGATGTCCTGGGCCTGGACGCCGCGGGCCTGCAGCGCGCGGGCCCACTGGTTGCTGAGCTGGTCGAGCTCGCGCCGGGACAGGGTGCCGCCGGAGTCGGTGATCGCGGGGGCGTCAGGAGCGGCGTCGGCCAGGGCGAGCAGCCGGTCGGCGAAGGGCGTCATCAGCGAAGTGTCGGCGCGGGCGTGGCGTGCGGCTTCGGTGTCACACACAGGTTTCGCTGTACGCCTTTGTGCCTGGTCCCTACTCGCTGCTCCTCAGTCTCTGCGGCGCAGGTCGAGGTCGGTGAACAGCCAGTGCAGCTCGGCGAGGGTCGTGAGGTCGCTGAGGTCGGCGCCGGTGAGCTCGGTGAAGCGGCTGAGGCGGTAGCCGACGGTGTTCTGGTGCACGTGCAACCGCCCGGCGGCGACGTCGCGGCGGCTGCCCGCCTCGAGGAAGGCGCGGGTCGTGCTGAGCAGCTCCTCGCCGAGGCTGCCCGAGGCGAGCAGCGGCGCGAGGTAGCGGTCGCGCAGCACGCTTCCGACGTCCGGTGACGACTGCACCGCGGCGCGGAGCCCGAGCGACGGCAGGTCGAAGCTGCCCTCGAGGCCGAGCGCCCAGGCGGTCTCGAAGGCGGTCGTCGCCCGCTCGTGCGCGACCGGGAAGTCGGGGACGGTCACCGGTCCGGCGACGCCGGCGACGACGGCCTTCGCGGTGGAGGGAGGGGTACGGAGCAGGCCGACCGTGTCGTCGCCCCAGAGCACGAACGCGGCCAGCCCGGCCTGTCCCCCGGCGAGCGCCCTCGGGATCGCGTCGCTGTCGCCGGTCCGCGCCCGCGCCCGTACCAGGTAGTAGGGACGGTCGCTCGTGAGGCCGAGCCGGGCGAGGTGCTCCTTGCTCTCGCCGGTGTCGAGGCCGCCACGGAGCAGGGCTCGCAGCGCCAGCGCCCGGCGCTCCTGGTCCTCGCGGGCCGTGACGAGCTCGATGCGGCGGTGGGCAGCGACGGTCACCCGGGTGATCGCGTTCATGTTGCCGAAGCGGAGGGTGAACGACTCGACCCGCTGGGCCTCCGTCACGCCTTCGGCACGGCGCCACACCTGCTCCCACATGCTCGCCTCCGCGGTGGAGACGGCGAGCAGGTACTCGTCGATCGGCACGCCGTTGCGGGCTCGCTGCTCCACGGTCCGGGCGAAGTCGTCGAGCTCGCCCGGGGCGAGGTAGCGGCGCTCGCACAGCGCCGCGAGCAGCGCGCCGATGTTGCGGGCGACGGCGGCGTTGAGCTCGTCGTCCGGGACCAGCGTGTACTCCGGCACCCGCTCGCGAATGGCGCCGTTGACGACGAGCAGCACCTCGCGGAAGTCGTCTTGGGTCGCCTTCACCGCGGTCGCGACGGCGTCCCAGTCCGTTTCGGTCACGTCGCACATCTTGCTACGGATGGTCAGGCAGGGACTGCACGGCTGACAATCCGGGGCAATCGCGATGTCTGGGCTAGTCACTTCGGACCGTTGACGCTGCGTTGGTGTTCCAGCCGGTGTTCGGCTGGCTACGGTGCGCTCACATTGGCGTGGGGGGCTTGTCGATGGAGGGCGCACAGGGCTGGCTCGGGCACGGGTCGGAGCCGGAGACGGTCGCGGCCTGCAACGCCGCCGTCGCGACGCTCGGCGCCGCCGGCATCCCCCTGGCGTCGGTCTACCTGCAGTCCGGGTCGTCGTTGCGCTGCTACGCGATCGCCGGATACCGCCAGCTGTTCGACGGCATCGGCCCGGACGTCGGCGTGATCGGCCGGGTGTGGGTCTCAGGCGTCGCGACGTCCGTGACCTCGGAGTCCCCGGCCTACCGGGCGGCCGTGCCCGGGGTGCTGGACGAGCTGTGCGTGCCGGTGTTCCGGCACGGGGAGTGCGTCGGGGTGGTGAACGCCGAGTCGTCGGTCGAGCTGACTGCCCTGCAGCGGTCCGAGGTGGTCGCCGCGGCGGCGGCCCTGTCGATCACCCTCGACGAGCTGGCGCCGGTGTCGCTGACGCCGGCCCAGTGCGTGCTGGCCCACGCGCCGGGGATCGTCGAGAGCGGCGAGCCGAACGAGCTCTCCTCCAGGCTGTTCGCGGCCGCCGCCGACATCTCCGGGCTGACGAGCGGGATGCTGCTGCTCGGGGAACCGGCCCAGTGCGCAGCCGTGTCGGGACCCCTCGGTCCGGCGCTGGCGCGCATCCCGTCGGCGTCGCTCGCCGAGGTCGACGACTGGGTGCGGGCGGGCGGGTCCAGCCGCACGGCGCCGACGCCCTCGGGGCAGCAGCTGCACGGCCAGCAGGAGCTTCTGGACGCCGGCGCGGTCGGGCTCGCCGTCGTCGGCCTCGGCACCGGCACCGAGCGGCTCGGCAGCCTGCTGCTCGCCGGCCCGGACCGCACCGTCGTCGACCGCGAGACCGCCGAGGCGCTGGAGCTGCTCGCGGCGCTGGCCGTCACGACGCTGCGCCAGACCGACACCATGGACCGGCTGCGGCACGCCGCGTCGACCGACCCGCTCACCGGGCTCGGCAACCGCAACGCCTTCTACGACCTGCTCGGACGGCACCTGTGGCACGCGCAGGAGCGCCGGTCCGCCTCGGTCGTGCTGCTGGTGGTCGACCTCGACAGCTTCAAGGCCGTCAACGACACCCACGGCCACGCGGCCGGAGACCAGGTGCTGCTCGAGGTCTGCGGTCGGCTGTCCGCGAGCCTGCGCGACGGCGACCAGCTGTTCCGGCTCGGTGGCGACGAGTTCGCCACCGTCTTCTCGGTGCACGACAAGGAGGAGGCCGACCTCATCGCCGCACGCCTCGTCGGGTCCTGCCGCGGCGCCACCTGCACCGTCTCGGTGGGAGGTGCTTTCGCGGTAGACGGGGACGAACGCGTCGAGCTGCTCGCCCGAGCGGACCAGGCGCTGTACGCCGCGAAGGGCGCGGGCCGCGACCGCTGGCTGGTGCTCTAGGCGTCACGCCCGCTCGCTCGCCCGCTGCCGGGATCCGCCCTGCGACGGTCTGGGAACCTGAGCCTCACCATCGGGTTGGCGACATCCTCCCGTGGGAAGTACCGGGGAGATGGGTAGATGCCCAGCGCGACCCAGCCCCTCTTGAAGGAGACCCCTGCACGTGGACGCCCTGATGCACGCGGACGCCCTCGTTCACCCCCTCCGCCCGCACCGCCTCGGCACGCCACGCGTCTCGGTCGTCATCCCGACGTTCAACGAGGCGAGAAACCTGCCGCATGTGTTCGCTCTGCTGCCCGAGGTCCACGAGGTGATCCTGGTGGACGGGCGCTCCACCGACGACACCGTCGCCGTCGCCCGCGCGCTCCGGCCCGACGTCAAGGTCGTCCTGCAGACCCGGCGCGGCAAGGGCAACGCCCTCGCCTGCGGGTTCGAGGCCGTGACGGGCGACATCGTCGTCATGCTCGACGCCGACGGGTCCGCCGACCCGCGCGAGATCCCGGCGTTCGTCGAGGCGCTCGTCGACGGAGCCGACTTCGCCAAGGGGACCCGGTTCGCCCTCGGCGGCGGGTCGTCCGACATCACCCGGGTGCGCCGGGCCGGCAACCGGTCGCTCAACGCCATCGTCAACGTGCTGTTCCGGACCCGCTACACCGACCTCTGCTACGGCTACAACGCCTTCTGGGTGCACTGCCTCGACGTCCTGTCGCTGTCGTCCGGCACCGTCGCCGACGCGATGCGCTGGGGCGACGGGTTCGAGATCGAGACGGTCATCAACACCCGGATCGCGAAGGCCGGCCTCGCCATCCGCGAGGTCCGCAGCTTCGAAGCCGACCGGCTGCACGGCAGCTCGAACCTCAACGCCGTCACTGACGGGCTGCGCGTCCTCAAGGCGATCGCGATCGAGCGCTTCACCCGGGCCGCGCCCCGGCCCTCGGTGCCGGCGCACATCCAGGAGCTCATCGCCGCCTGACGCGGCCGGTCCCGCGCGTGGGCAAGCGCGGCGTCAGCCCACCAGGGCCTTCCAGGTGTCGGAGCCGACGCGGCCCGACGGCGTGAGGCGGTGCTGCTTCTGGAACGCGATGACCGCGCTCTCGGTCTGCGGGCCGAAGGGGCTGCCTGCGACGACGTCGATGTGGTGGCCGAGCCCGCGCAGGGCGGCCTGGACGAGGCCCACGTTCGGGCCCCTGTCGCCGCGCCGCAGGGCGACGCCGGGGAACGGGTGCCTGCCGGCCGCGCCCCTCTTCGGCACCGGCTTGGGCTTCACCGCTGACAGCCCGCGGACAGCTGTGCCCGCGTCCAGCGCGATGTCCTTGCGGGCGCGCATCCGCACCAGCAGCGCCACGGCGCCGCACTGCTTGGAGACGGCCGAGCCGGAGAACTTCCCGTCGGCGACGAACTTGCCCTGGGCGTAGTGGTTCGTGAACGACCACAGGTAGGGCGACAGCACCTCCGGGTGCTTGCGGCGGTAGCCGAACCCGTTGTACCTCTCGAGCTGGAACAGCATCACCGGCACGGTCCAGTCGGGGACTTTCTTCAGATCCGCCAGGGCGTCCCGGGCGCTCACCTCCCAGGTGAAGGGCGGCTGTCCTGACCGCGGCCGGTTCCTGGGGACGTGCACCGTCCGGTGCGTCAGCGGGTCGCCGTTGTGCAGGTGGGTCGTGAAGCGCTGGCCCGCCTCCAAGCTGTGCAGGACGGCGATGACGAACCACGGGCAGCCGACGGCATCGGCCACCTGCCGGTAGCGCTCCTCGTTCTTCACGGCCCTGTCCGCGATCGCGTCGGTGCCCGCGACCTTGTCGTGGTGGACGGTGCACGTGTCGAACAGCTGGACGTACTCGTCGGCCAGGGCTGTCGTCAGCTCCATGACCCGGACGCTACGACCACCACCGGCGCGACGCCATGGCCCGAACTGACGGACGGTCAGAGCAGCCGGGTGGCGCTGCTGACGACGTACTGCTCGATGCGGCCGCCGGTGATCTGGCCCTGCTGCTCGTCGCTGGGACCGCTGCCGTCCGGCTGGCCGGGGACGAACAGCAGCGGCGCGAGCCCCATCAGACGGATCGCCTTGTGCACCCGGCCGGTGGCGTTGACCAGCAGGAGCCGTCCGCCTTCCTCCCTGGCGCGACGCGAAGCGCCGGCCAGCACGCCGAGGACGGTGCCGTCGACGAGGGTCACCCGCGCCAGGTCGACCACGACCAGCCGAACCCCGGTGAGGCCGACGAGCGACGCCCGGACCTCGGCGGCGCTCGACACGTCCAGCTCGCCGTCGAGCTCGAGCACGACCACGCGGCCGGTGGGGCTGGGGGCCGCCTGCATGCCTGCAGGTTCGGGCCCCGCGCTAGCGCGCGTCAAGGGAGGTGGGGGCCGCGCCGTGTGACTGCTCGTGGGAGACGTGCGCGAGCTGGCGCCAGAGCAGGACCACGAACAGAGCGGAGCCGACGAACGCGAACCAGAACGGCGCCGTCACGCCCCACCCCTCAGCGAGGGCGCCACCGACCAGCGACCCGACGACGATCGTCCCCCAGGTGCCGACCATGTTGACCCCGCTGACGCGGCCCTGGAGCTCGTCCGGCACCGCCTGCTGCCGGATGCTCGTCGAGGTCGTGCCCCACACCATCGCGTGGGCGCCGAACAGCAGCATGACCGCCATCGCGACCCAGGCGTCGGTCGTCACGGCGAAGGCCAGGTGGGTCAGCGTCTCGAGGACCAGGCCGACGCGCATCAGGGTGGACAGCCGCAGCCGGCGGGTGATCGGGCCGTAGACGGCAGCCCCGATCAGCGAGCCGGCGGCGCAGACGGCGAGCAGGACGCCGTACCCGACCTCGTCGAGCCCCAGCCGCTCCCGCGCCCACAGGACGAGGACCGACCAGGCCGCGCCGAAGGTGAGGTTGAAGGCGAAGATCGTCAGGACCAGGGTCCGGACCGCGGCGTGCGACCAGGTCCATCGCAGGCCCTCCGCGATGTCGGCGCCCAGGTGCGTCTCGCGGCGCTCGCCCGGCACCGTGCTCGTGGTGATGCGCAGCATCAACCAGACGCCGGCGGCCACCAGCAGGCCCTGGGTGAGGAACGGCCACACCCGGCCGGCCGTGAACAGGGCGGCCCCGAGCGGCGGACCGAGCAGCTGGTTGGCGCCGACCGAGCCGGCGTACAGCCGCGCGTTGCCCAGCGGCAGGTCCTCCCGCTCGACGACCATGGGCAGCAGGGTCTGACCGCCCGTGTCCGCGAACACCTCCGCGACGCCGAGCACGAAGACGGCCGCGAGGACCAGCGCGACCGACACGGTGCCCGTGCCGACGGACACCGCGAGCAGGGCGAGCACGACGACGCGGACCAGGTCGACAGCCGCGACCAGCCGCTTGCGGTCCACCCGGTCCGCCACGGCGCCGGCAACGAGGCCGAACAGCAGCCAAGGCAGGCCGCGCAGGAACGCGGCCATCGAGACGAGGAACGCACTGCGGGTCTCGGACGCGACGAGCAGCGGTGCGGCGGCGACCCCCAGTCCGTCGCCGAGGTTGCTGATCCAGGTGGACGCGAGCAGCCGGCGGAAGTCGCGCCCGAGCCGTGCGGGTGCGACCGCGTCTCCGACCCGGCTGATCACGGAACCTGACGGTAGGGGTGGTCAGGTGTCCCTGTCGTTCAGGTTTCGCTCTGACGGCGGCCTGACAGGTGGCCGGTGCCGACCTACGCTCCTGGGCGTGGGGAGGGACCTGGACGAGAAGCACGTGCTGGCGCAGGCGCCTGCCGCCGTCATCGCGGTCGACCTCGACGGGCTGGTGACGTTCTGGAGCCCGGGCGCGACCGAGCTCTACGGCTGGGCCCCCGAGGAGGTCCTCGGTCGCCGGTTCCGCGAGGTCGTCCTCATGGGCGACCCGCTGGCCGAGGAGGTGCTGGACCTGGTCCGGGCGGGGTCGGACTGGGACGGCGAGATGGCCGTCCAGCACCGTGACGGCACCAGCCTGCTCGTACGGGTCCGCAACGCCCCGCTGCACGACGCCGACGGAGAGGTCATCGGGGTCGTCGGAGCCAGCGTCGGCGTCACCGAGGACCGTCGCCGCGAGGCCGCCCGGGCCGAGGACCTCCGGACCGCCGTGCACCGGCTGACCCGGCTGCAGGCCCTGACCGCCGAGCTCGTGGGTGCCACCCAGCAGTCGCAGGTGGTGGCCTCGGTGCTCACGGCCGGCCGCGAGGCCGTGCACGCCGAGGCGATCGCCCTTGCCCTCGTCAGGGGCGACGAGGTCGAGGTCCGCGCCTCGGACGGGTTCTCGGCCGAGTTCACCGAGCACTTCTCGGTCATCCCGCTCGACGCCGACACGCCCCTGACGCTGGCGGTCCGCACCGGCTCGCCGGTGCTGTTCCCCGACGCGACGGCGATGCAGAGCGCGTTCCCCGCGATGCACCTCGACCTGCGCTTCAACGCGCGCGCCGCGTTGCCGATCGTCGTCGGCGGCACCGTCAACGGCGCCCTGACCCTGGGCTTCGCCGAGAGCCGGCTGTTCGACACCGCCGAGCTCGAGGTCCTCAGCGCGGTCTCGCGGCTGGCCGGCCAGGCCCTGGACCGGGTGCGGCTCACCGACCTGCAGCGCCAGCGCTCGCTCGACCTGCAGCACGCCCTGCTCCCGCACACGGTGCCCGCGGTCGAGGGCCTGGACATCGGGTGGCGCTACCTCGGGGGCACGGACGGCGTCGAGGTCGGCGGCGACTGGTACGACGTGCTGCCCCTTCCCGACAGCTCGACCCTCCTCGTCATCGGCGACGTCATGGGCAGCGGCACCTCGGCCGCCGCCGTCATGGGACAGCTGCGGGCGATGGTCCAGGCCTTCACGGTCGCCGGCCTCGCCCCCGGCCGGATGCTCGCCGAGCTCGACCGTGCCCTGGTGCGCCTCGCACCCGACCACCTCACCACCGTGGCGCTGGTGCGCCTTTCCGCCACCTCGCTGACCTACGCCTCGGCCGGTCACCCGCCGGCCGTGCTCAACGGCGCGCTGCTCGACGGCGAGGTCGGTCCGGCCCTCGGCGCGCGCTCCCTCGCGGTCTGCGAGGACTACCCGTCGCACACCGTCCCGGTCGCGCCCGGCTCGGTCCTGGTGCTCTATACCGACGGCCTGGTCGAGACCCGCGACGAGGCGCTGGACGCGCGGATCGAGCTGCTGCGCGCGACCGCGGCCGGCTGCGGCGGGCTGGGCGCCGACGAGCTGTGCGACGTGCTGCTGACCACCTTCGGCGCCACGGCCGGCCGCCGCGACGACACCGCCCTGCTGGTCGTCCGCCTGGCCCCCTGAGCCCTCCGCCGTGAGTGTCCACAGCGCTTCGGTTCTCAGGCTGACATGCGCAGCGCAGTGTCCATTCGCGGGTCAGGGGGTGCGGAGGGAGTCGACCGCGAGCCGGGCAGCGCGGCCGATGACGGCGTCGGCCGCGGGGTTCTTCTGGGTGAGCGCCTCGGCCCTGGTGAAGACGGCGACCGCGTACCGGCCGCCGTCGGGGTAGGTCACGACGCCGACCTCGTTGCGGACGCGCGGGAGGGTGCCGGTCTTGCCGCCTGTCGTGACGCCGTCCTCGGGGAAGCCGCTCGCGAGGCGGTGCGGCCAGACCTGCTGCAGCAGGATGTCGCGACCGAGGGCGCACCTCTCGGGTGAGGCCGCCTCGTCGTTCCAGAGCAGGGTTAGCAGCCGCGTGAGGTCGCGGGCCGTGCCGACGTTGACCTGGTCGGTCTGCAGTGCGCGCATGCTGTCGAGCAGCTCGGCGGTGGGCTCGGCGACGAACTCGTCGAGGGTCGCGAGGCCGGCGTCGTCGAGGAAGGTCTGGAAGACGCCGGCCACGTCGTAGCCGACGTCGGTGCTGGCCAGGCCGAGGTCGCCCAGCGTCTGCCTGATCGCGGGCAGGCCGACGTGGTCCATGACGACGTCGGTCGCGGCGTTGTCGCTCACCACGATCATCAGCCGGGCCAGGTCGCGCAGCGACATCGTGACGGGGTCGGTCATCGTCGACAGGCCGGTGGGCCCGGCGGTCCGGCCCTCCACGGGCACCGTGACCTGCTGGGTCAGGTCGAGGTCCGAGCGGAGCAGCGCGACCAGCACCGGCACCTTGAACACCGAGGCGAGCACCTGGCGCTCGTCGGCGTGGTGCGCGACCTGGTTGCCGGTGGCGAGGTCGACGGCATGCAGCCCGGCCGTCACCCCCGCGCCGGCGAACGCCTCAGCGATCTGCTGCTCGACCGTCATGCCTGCTCCCCCTCGACCCGTGGGAAGACGCGCATCCCCCACCTCAACCACGCGACGCGCCCGTCCGCGGCACGCCCGATGTCGCCGATCACGTCCCAGGGCCGCGCGGCCGTCGCGAGCTGGTCCACGCCGACAGCGACCAGCTCGGTGGGTGGCGCGGCGAACAGCGCGAGCAGCTCGGGCTTCGCGTCCGGCGGCAGCACCATCTGGCTGTGCAGCCGCCCGTCGACCAGGGTGATCTGCTGCTGCCACGCGCCGCCGTCGTAGCTGCCGACGACGCCGTCGGGCGCAGCCACCTCAGGCAGCGGCGGTGGGGTCGGGTGGCCCAGGTCCTCCAGCACCGCGTCGACGAGCGCCCGGCCGGCTTCGTGCCCACCCCTGCTGCTCGACAGCACCAGGACGGCGAGGCGCTCGTCGGGGACGAGCACGAAGGTGCCGACCTGCAGGTTGTTCACGTTGCCGCCGTGCGTGACCAGGCGCAGGTCACCGCGCTGCTGGAGCAACCAGCTGACGCCGGTGCCGCTGACGCCGCTGCGCGCGTGCGCTCTCTGCTGCTGCATGAGCAGCCGGGTGCTGTCGGGCAGCA
>JAODNF010000461.1 GCA_025464915.1 Frankiales bacterium
CCTGACCTCCCCCACGATGATGCGGTCCGGCCGCATGCGGAGCGCCTCCTTCACGAGTCGGCGCAGCTCGATCTCGCCGGTGCCCTCGAGGTTGGCCTGGCGGGTCTGCATCGAGACGACGTCAGGCAGGCCGAGCTTGAGCTCGAAGACCTCTTCGCAGGTGATGACACGCTCCCGTCCGGGGATGGCGCCCGCGAGGCAGTTGAGCATGGTCGTCTTCCCCGCCTGGGTGCCGCCGGCGACGATGATGTTGAGCCCGGCAACGACGGCGGCCTCGAGGAACCGGGCTGCCTGCGGGGTGATGGTCTGCAGACCGACGAGCTCGTCGAGGGTGTTGGCCGTCAGGACGAACTTGCGGATGTTGACCGACCAGTGCCGCCTGGTGATGTCGGGGATCACCACGTGCAGCCGGCTGCCGTCGGGCAGCATCGCGTCGACGAACGGCGTGCTCAGATCCACCCGGCGCCCGGTGGTCTTCAGCATCTTCTCGACCAGGTCGCGGACCTGGCCCTCGTCGAGGATCGTGGTCGTGAGCTCGGACCGGCCCTTGCGGGCCACGAAGACGCGGCCCGGCTCGTTCACCCAGATCTCCTCGACCTCCTTGTCGTCCAGGTGCCGCTGCAGCGGCCCGAAGCCGGCCACCGCGTCGTAGACGGCCCTGGTGGCCCGGACCGGATCGGCGAGCGGCGGCAGGTTGCTGGTGAGCGAGCGCTCGTCGTAGTCGGCGACGACCTCCTCGACGAGCCGCCGCACCGCGGCCCGGTCGGTGACGGGGTCGATGCCGCGGCGGCGCACGAGCTCGCGCACCTCGTGCTCGACCGTGTCCACCCCGCTCACCCGCCGCAGGCTAGGGCCTTGTGGACAAATCGTGCGCGGGAGGTTGTGGACAACCTCAGGTGGCCGAGCCGGGTGACTGCTCTCCCGCGCATACGGATCCTGCTCGGTGGCAGCGAGCAGAATCCGTGGCCTCGGCACTGGTTCCGTCAGGACCTGGGGCTGAAACGGGAGGCAGCGGCGCCCGCCCTTACACATGAGGGCACCGAGGAGCGTTACTAGTGGTGTGACCTTCGGGGAGTTCGCGGCCGCCCGGCTGCAGGCACTGCTTCGCTACGCCGTGGTGCTGACCGGCGACCGCGACCTCGCCCAGGACATCGTCCAGGAGGTGCTCGCGCGGACCCAGGTCCGCTGGGGCGCCATTAGCAAGACCCAGGCTCCGGATGCCTACGTACGGCGGATGGTCCTCAACGAGTACCTCTCCTGGCGCCGCAGCTGGACGTTCCGCCACGTGCGGGCGGCCGGCGACCGGCTCATCGACCTCAGCGACGGCAGCGTCGCCGCCCGCGACCACGCGGATCGGGTCGCTGACGCCGACGACGTCTGGAACCGGCTGGCCACGCTGCCCCGCAAGCAGCGCGCCGTCCTGGTCCTCCGCTACTACGAGCAGCTCCACGACGACGAGATCGCGTCGCTGCTCTCCTGCAGTCCCGCCACCGTCCGCAGCAACGCCTCCAAGGCGCTCGCCACCCTGCGCCTCCGCACTCCGGTAGGAGAACCCACATGAACGACGACCTGCTCCGCGACGCCCTCGCCCACCGCGCGGACCCCCTTCCCGCCGAGAGCGAGGTGCTCGCCAACGCGGACCGGCTGGCCCGCCGCTACCGCCGCCGTCGCCGTACCGCCCAGGCGACCACCGGTGCCGTTCTCGGCGTCGGGCTCGTGGCCGGGGCGGTCGACCTTCCGAGCCTGTTCCACTCTGACCCCGCGACGCCCCAGACGCAGCTCTTCGGTGCCCAGCCGACACCGACGCCGACGCACAGCGACGACCAAGCGCTCACGGAGTACTTCAACGACGGGTACGACTACCGCAACGCGGTCGACCTGGCCCGGCTCTGGCACGAGACCGACATCGGAGCGACCAAGGTCGAGGCCGGTCACAAGCTGCTCGACGGCGAGACCCTGCCGGTCAAGCCTGCCGGTCAGCCGGCCTCGCCGGCTGACAAGGACGCGGACCAGGCCACCTCCGCGTTCTTCAACGCCGGATACACCTACGACGACGCGGTCGAGCTGGGCAAGAAGTGGAACCTGCCCGACACCTACCAGGTGAAGGTGAAGGCCGGCCACAAGGTCGAGAACGGCGAGACACTGCCGGTGCAGCCCAGCGGGAAGTGACCCTGCGGACCGGCTTCGAGGTGGAGCTGCTCGCCCCCAAGGGGACGAGCCGCCGCGACCTCGCCGACGAGCTGGCCCGGCGCTGCGGCGGGTCGGTCGAGCCGGTCTGGCACCGCGACAGCGAGCCGTCCCTCGTCGAGGGCCTCGGGCGCTTCCTGCACCTGACGCAGGGCTTCGACGTCCGGCGATCGGACGGGTCGCTGCTGTGCGGGCTCGTCGACGACATCACCATCGTCGACGAGCTCGACCGCACGGCACCTCCGCTTCCGGGCTGGCACCGCGTCCTCACCGACGACCCGCGACTGCTCGAGCTGCTCGCCGTCAACTGCCCCTCTGACGCCGCTTTCGACGAAGTGCTCGACGACGTCGCCGACATGTGGGACGTGCCCGTCTACCGCTACGACGGGATCCTGCAGGTGAACGACGGGACCGGGGCGACCATCGCCCTGGCGTCACTGCAGGGCAGTGAGCGGGAGCGGCCGTGCGAGCTGGTCACGCCACCACTGGTGGACGATCACGAGCGACTGCTCGAGGAGCTGCTCGGACCCGCGCGAGAGCTGGGCTTCTCGGTGCCCGTCGAGGCCGCCGTGCACCTCCACCTCGACGGCGCCCCCTTCCGCGACCCAGCCGTCCTGTCCGCGGTGGTGCGACTGTTCTCGGAGCGACGGGACGAGCTGTGGGAGCTGCTCGGCACCAACCCCCGGTGCCGCCGGCTGGCCCCCCTGCCCGACGACCTCGTCCGCGCGGCGAGCGCACCTGGGGCCACGTGGCAGGACCTCGCCGAGGCGGCCACCGGAGTCACCAAGTTCCATGACATCAACGTCTCGCAGCTGTTCGCGAGGCGCCCGATCCGTGACACGGTCGAGGTGCGGATCCTCCCTGGATCCCTGAACGGGCAGGAGATCTGCAAGCGAGCAGCCGTCGTCGAAGACCTCCTCGCCGACTGCTTCGCA
>JAODNF010000129.1 GCA_025464915.1 Frankiales bacterium
TCGCGCAGGTCCGCGACGAGGGCCCCGGCTTCGACCCGTCCGCCGTGCGCCCCGACCGCGGCCGCCACGTCGGGCTCGGCCTGCTGCGCGAGCGCGCCCGCCTCTCCGGCGGCTCGCTCGAGGTGGACTCCCGCCGAGGTGAGGGCACCGGGCTCACGCTGCGCCTGCCGCGCCCGGGTTCCGCCGTCGTGCCGCCGCCCGACCTCCTCGCGGCCCTGCCGTCGCAGCCCGAGGTGAACGCCCCGCTGCGGCGGATGTCCGACCGCGCCCGCAGCTGAGCGCTTCATCCACGGAGGCCCTCCAGCTCTCTGCGGGTGACCCGGGGGGAGCGGGGTCAGCGCAGGCGGGTGACGCCCACCGGCGGGAGGCCGGCCGTCATGCAGAGCAGGTCGCACCACGCGAGCAGGTGGATGCCGAGGTCGAGCGTGCCGTCGGCGGCGTGCAGGGGTGACCAGGAGGCGCGGACCTCGACCTCGTAGGTCTCCTGCGGGTCCTCGACGAGCCCGAAGGTCAGCGACGCGGTGCGGGTGACGGTGCCGCCGGCGGCCTGGTAACCCGCACCGCGGCCGTCGAGCGAGTCCTTGAGCCAGCTCCAGCCGACCTCCGCGAGGGCCGGGTCGCCGGCCATCTCGGGATCGACGTCTGCGCTCACGAAGGCGACGACGCGGGTGTCGCCGCGCCAGCCGTCCTGACCGGCGGGGTCGTGGAGCACGACGAAGCGGCCGGTCGCGACCTCGCCGTCGTCCCGCAGCACCTCGGCGCTGAAGGCCACGGCGTGCGGCGCGAGCCGGCGCGGGGCGGGTACCTCGGAGATGGACAGGACCCCGGGCCGCTGCGCATCCCGGATCGCCACCTGGACCCCGTCGACCGCGCGCGAGAACACCGTCGGCGTCGACAGGGGGACCGTCACAGCCTCCACGGTACGGCCGCACAGGCCCGTTGCACCCTCGGCGCGCCGACATCCCTAGGGTCTCGGGGGTGTCAGCCCTCCTCGCCCTGCTCTCGAGCGTCCTCTGGGGCACTGCCGACTTCTGGGGCGGCACCGCGTCGAAGCGGCTTCACTCGCTCGTCGTCGTGGGGACGAGCCAGGCGATCGCCCTGGTGGTGCTGGTGCCGCTGGCGCTGCTGCTCGGCGACCACGTCGACCACTTCTGGGCAGGCCCGGCCGCGGGCGTCACGGGTCTGGTCGGGCTCGGCGCCTTCTACGCCGCGCTGGCCGGCGGCACGATGGGCGTCATCGCGCCGGTCGCAGCGAGCGGCGCCCTGGTGCCGGTCGTCGTGGGGCTGGTACGCGGTGAGTCGCCGTCGACCCTGCAGGTGGCCGGCATCGTCGTGGCCCTGCTCGGCGTGATCCTCGCCAGCGGCCCGGAGCTGTCCGGCGGCGCGTCGCCCCGGCCGCTCGCGCTGGCGGCCTTGTCGGCGCTCTGCTTCGGCTGCGTCGCGGTGTTCGTCGCCGAGGGCAGCAAGGGTGGCGAGGGCGCCTTCGTGGCCACCCTGCTCGTGATGCGCTGCACGTCGGTGGGGCTCCTGCTGCTCCTCGCTGCGGTGGTGCTCCGCGCGCCCCTCGGGGTGGGGCGTCACGACGTACCGATCCTGACGGGCGTGGGGCTCGGCGACGTCGCCGCCAACGCGACCTTCGCCATCGCCTCGCGGTCCGGGCTGCTGAGCGTCGTCGCGGTGCTGGCCTCGCTCTACCCCGTCGTCACGGTGCTGCTCGCGCGGCAGATCCACCACGAGCGGCTGCGGCCCGTCCAGCTGCTCGGCGCCGCCGGCACCCTGGGCGGCGTGGCGCTCCTCGCGTCCGGCTAGCGGCCCGAACAGGCCGTGGCCAGGTGCGCGGCGGAGTCCAAGACGCGGGCTCCTCAGCTCTTGGGGGAGTCATGCGCATCCGCACTGCTCTCGCCGTCGGCCTGCTGGCCGCTCCGCTCTCCGTCCTCACCGCGCCGCCTGCCGGTGCGACGCCGCCGCACACCGGCTGCGCCGTCGGCTGGGACCTGGGGCCGTACCCGCCGGAGCTGGCCTTCATCTTTGCCGTCGCCGACAAGAACAACGACGGCTTCCTGTGCACCAAGAACAGCGCCAACGGTGAGCGCTTGCACGACAACACCGCCGCGGCGACGCCTGGCACGCAGTCCTGGCTCTAGGCCGCCCGGCGCTGGGGCGAGAGAACCCCGGCGAAGGTGATCGCCGTCCCGCAGACCACGCACATGAGGTCCTCGACGGGGTCCTCGGTGGCGGGCTGCACGAACAGCGCGATGGCGTCGCAGTCCTTGCAGAGCATCTCGACGGGTTCGTCCATGCCCGCAACGGTGGCAGAGACCCCCGACAAGACGTGGGATTAGCGTGTTGCCGTGTCGTCAGCCTTCCTTGCCGCCTGCCGTCGCGAGCCCGTCCCGCACACGCCGGTGTGGTTCATGAGGCAGGCCGGTCGGGCGCTCCCCGAGTACCGCGCCCTGCGTGAGGGCATCGCGATGCTCGACTCCTGCTTCCGGCCGGACCTGGTCACGGAGATCACGCTGCAGCCCGTGCGCCGCTTCGGCGTCGACGCGGCCATCTTCTTCAGCGACATCGTCGTCCCGCTGAAGGCGGTCGGCGTCGACCTCGACATCGTCCCGGGGATCGGTCCGGTGGTCGCGAAGCCCTTCCGCACGGCCGCCGACCTGCCGGCCCTGCTCGACGGCCTGCCCGAGGTGACCGAGGCGGTCGGCCTGCTCACCAAGGAGCTCGGCGACACCCCGCTCATCGGCTTCGCGGGCGCGCCCTTCACCCTCGCGTCCTACCTCGTCGAGGGCGGCCCGTCGAAGGACCAGCGCAACACCAAGGCCCTCATGTACGGCGACCCCGAGCTCTGGAGCCGGCTCATGGAGCGGCTGGCCGACATCACGCTGGCCTTCCTGCGGGTGCAGGTCGACGCGGGCGCGTCCGCGATCCAGCTGTTCGACTCCTGGGTCGGGGCGCTGCCGGCAGAGGACTACCGCCGGTTCGTCCAGCCGCACTCGGCCCGCATCCTCGCCGGTGTCAGCGACGTGCCGAGGATCCACTTCGGCGTGGGGACGGGGGAGCTGCTGCACGACATGGGCGCGGCCGGTGCCGACGTGGTCGGCGTCGACTTCCGGGTGCCGCTCACCGACGCGGTGAAGCGGATCGGGCCTGGCAAGGCCGTGCAGGGCAACCTCGACCCGACGGTGGTGTTCGCCCCCTGGGAGGTCGTCGCCCAGCAGGTGGACCGGGTGCTCGAGCAGGCCCGGGCAGCCGAGGGCCACGTCTTCAACCTCGGTCACGGGGTCCTGCCGGAGACCGACCCCGACGTCCTCACCCGGATCGTGGCGCGGGTCCACGAAGCATCCGCCCGCTGACGGCAGCGGTCACGAGCAGGAACCCACCTGCGACCAGCAGGACGACGCGCGTCGATGTCACGAAGCTCGCCTTGGCCGTGTCGGTCAGGGTCGAGCCCAGGGCGATCAGCTTGTCGGCCGGCAGGCCGGCGTCGAGCAGTGCCTTCGTCGAGGCGTCGCTGTCGCCGCGCAGCAGCAGGTCGAGCAGACCCGGCAGCTTCGCGGTGGGCGTCTGGGCGCTCACCAGCACGTCGGTGAGGCGCGCCAGCAGCCGGTTCACGGCGAGGGCGCCCAGGCCCGCGATCGCGACGACGCCACCGAGCTCGCGGGCGACGTTGACGGTCGCCGAGGCGAGACCGGTCCGCTCGGTGCCGGCGGCGTCGACCGCCGCGCTGACGACCGGAGCCGTGGTGAGACCGACGCCGGCGCCGACGAGGGCGAGCAGGCTGCACAGCACCAGGTGGCTCGTGCCGGTCCGGAGAACGACGCCCATCACCAGCAGCCCGCCGCCGGACAGGGCCAGGCCCAGGGCCACGGGGACGGCGACGCGCTCGCGTCGCGCGGCGAGCGGCGCGACGACGATCAGGGCGGCGGGCAGCGGGAGCAGGAGCAGGCCTGCCTCGAGCGGACCTGCGGTCTGCACGAGCTGCAGGAACAGCGCCACGAACACCATCAGCACGAACACCGCGAGGGACGCGGCGAAGGCGCCGAGCGCCCCGCCGCTGAAGCGCCGGTCGCGCAGCAACCGCCCTGGCAGCAAGGGATCCGGCCGCTTCTCGACCCTGACGAGCACACCACCCGCGACGACAGCTCCGGCCAGGGCGAGACCGACGGAGGTGCTCCACCCGTGCCGGCCCGACAGCACGACCGCATAGGTCAGGAGCCCAAGCACGACGCAGGTCAGCAGCGCCCCCGCCTTGTCGAGACGGCCACCCGCCGCAGGGGTCGGGGGAGTGCGGAGCACCACCGCCGCGACCAGCGCGCAGAGGGGCAGGTTGACCCAGAACACGCTCTGCCAGCCGAAGGCCTGGACGAGCAGGCCGCCGACGACCGGACCTGCGACCAGGGCGACCCCGCCGGCCGCCGCCCACACTCCGAGCGCCCGACGGCGGGCGGTGCTGTCGTCGTACGCGACGGAGAGCACGGCCAGCGCACCGGGCAGGAGCAGTGACGCACCGAGCCCCTGGGCCGCCCGGATCGCGACCAGGGCCTCCGTCGAGCGGGCCAGCGCGCAACCGGCGGAGGCGGTCGCGAAGACGCCCAGCCCGATGAGCAGCACCCGCTTCGCACCCAGCACGTCAACGAGGCCGCCGCCGAGCAGCAGCAGCGCGGCGAGCGCCACCGTGTAGCCGGTGACGACGCCCTGCAGGGCAGGCACGCCGGCGTGCAGGTCCTTCTGCATCGCCCGGAGAGCGACCGCGACGACGGTGTTGTCGAGGGTCGCCGTGAACGCCGCCAGGGAGGTCGCGGCGAGGACGAGCGAGGTGCGGCGCACGCGCCGACGCTAGACCGCCGCGGGCCGCCACTTCCGCCACGCCGCGCGGCCGCCGAGCACGAGCACGAGGAGCCAGGACCACGGGAGGAGGGCGCCCGCCACGACGGCCAGCACCCGGGCCGTGCCCGTCAGCGCCGTCCAGCCGCCGGACAGCCCGTCGGCGAAGGTGGCGTGGCTTCCGGGCGTCGCCACCGTCGAGCCGGTGAGCGTCACTGTCACCGAGGCGAGGTCGACCTGCCCGGCGAGGGCCTTCTGCCTGTTCTGGAGGGACTCCAGCGCGGCCTCGCGACTGGTCAGCTCGCTCTCGACCCGCGTGACGTCGGCGATCGACTGGGCGCGGGCGAGGAGCGCGCGCACGCGGGTGACGCTCGCCTGCTGGGTGGCGATGCGGCTGCGGACGTCCACGGTGTCCGAGGTGACGTCCTTGTCGGCGACCGACCGGTCGAGCTCGGTCCCGAGCGCGGCGAGCTGGGTCAGCGCCCGCTCCACGGTGGCCGGCGGGACCCGCAGGACGAGGTGGGCCTCGCCGCGGCCGGCCTGGGTGCGGTTGTCGCTGTCGACGCGCCCGCCGAGTCCGACGGCCACGGCGACGGCCCGGTCCGCCGCCGATCGGGTGTCCTTCACGTGTACGTCGATCGAGGCGGTCCTGACGACGGACCGGGCGAGCTCGGGCGCGGCCTGGGCCTGCGCCTTCTGGGGGGCGGCGAACGGCACGGACCGCGCAGAGGCGGCGCCGGAATCGCTCTTCTGCGCACTGCACGAGGCGAGCAGCGGGACGGCGAGCAGGACGAGCAGAGCAGTACGGCGCACAGGAGCCTCCTGGGTAGCGGTCGACCTGTTCGACGCAGCATGCGGCCGGCCGGCTCCGCGTGTCGGCCACGGAAGGGTCACACCTAGGCTTCGATCGTGACCCGCATCGCCGTCGTCGGTGCCGGCCTGGCGGGGCTGGCCGCGGCCCGGGAGCTGGCCGGCGCGGGTCACGACGTGGTCGTGCTCGAGAGCACCGGCCTGGTCGGGGGCAAGGTCCGCGCGTCCGAGGTCGGCGGACAGCTCGTCGACGAGGGGGCCGACTCGATGCTGCGGCGGGTGCCGTGGGGCGTGGACCTCGCCGCGTCGCTGGGAATGGAGCTGGTCTCGCCCGCGACCGGGGAGGCGTCGCTCTGGACCGACCGCCTCCGCCCGCTGCCGGTCGGGACGGTGATGGGCATCCCGACCGACCTGGCGGCGGTGCGCGACGTCGTCGGTGAGGTCCACGAGCGCGACGGGCAGCCGGTCACCGAGGACCTCAGCGTCGGCGCGCTGGTCCGGTCCCGGCTCGGGGACGCCGTGGCCGACCGGCTCGTCGACCCGCTTCTCGGCGGGGTCTACGCAGGCCGGGCCGACGGCCTGTCCGTGCGGGCGACCCTGCCGCAGCTCTGGCCGCACCTGGCGCAGCACCGCAGCCTGATCGACGCGGCGCGCGCGGCACGCGGCAAACCGGCGCCCGGTCCGGTCTTCGCGCAGACGGCCGGCAGCCTCGGGTTGCTGCCGCGCAGGGCGGCCCAGGGGCTCGACGTCCGGCTCAGCTGCACCGTCCGGGGCCTCGCACGCACCAGCACCGGCTGGCGGCTGGAGACCGGGTCCGCCGCCGCTCCTTGCTTCGAGGACGCCGACGCCGTGGTCCTCGCCGTTCCCGCGGCGCCCGCGGCCCGGCTCTTGGCGGGCCACGTGCCGACCGAGGAGCTGGCCGGCGTCTCCTACGCGAGCATCGCGATCGTCACCCTCGTCCTCGACGGACCGACTCCCGGCGCGGGCTCGGGCTACCTGGTGCCTGCGGTGACCGGCCGGACCACCAAGGCGGTCACGTTCACCAGCCGCAAGTGGGACCGGCCCGGGCCGGCCGTCGTGCGGGCCAGCGTGGGCCGGGCCGGGGAGGAGAGCACGCTCCAGCGCGAGGACGCCGAGCTCGTCGACGTCGTGCGGGCGGAGCTCCGCGAGGCGCTCGGAGAGGTGCCACTCCTGACGGACAGCCGGGTGACCCGCTGGGGCGGGGGCCTCCCTCAGTACGCACCGGGGCACCTGGAGCTGGTCGCGCGGCTGCGCGCGTCCCTGCCCCGGACCCTCGCGGTGGCCGGGGCCGCCTACGACGGGGTCGGCGTGCCCGCCGTCATCCGCAGCGGGACCGAGGCGGCACGGCAGGTCTTGGGAGATCTCCAACAGGAAACCCGCGGGTAACACCGAACTCCTCAGGCATGCGCCGTCTGCTCGCCGCCAGCCTGGTCGTGCTCGCTGCCGTCTGCGTACCCGCCAGGGCGGCTGCGCCGAAGGGCACGGTCACCTCCGGCTCGTACTCCGTGAAGAACGGGCTGACGCGGACCTACCTGCTCTACACGCCCGCCAGTCTGCCCCCGAACGCCCCGCTGGTGATGTTCCTGCACGGCTGCAACGAGACGGCCGCCGAGGCGATGCAGGCAAGCCACTGGAACGCCGAGGCGGACGAGCACGGCTTCGCCGTCGTCTACCCCGAGCAGACGATCGTCACGGACGGCGTGGCCCCCCTGGCCGACGGCAACGGCATCGGCTGCTGGAACTGGTTCGTCCCCGAGGACCAGGACCGCGACGGCCCCGAGCCGGCCGTGCTCACCGGCATCGCGCAGTCGCTCACCGCCACCCTTCAGTCGGACCCTCGCCGGGTCTACGTCGAGGGCGTGAGCGCCGGGGCCTCGATGTCGGTCAACCTGGCCGCGGCCTACCCGGACGTGTTCGCTGCGGCCGGGGCCCTCGCCGGCTGCACCTACCGGACCTGCTCGGACGGCTCCGGCGAGCTGGCCTACCGGGCGATGGGGCCCCGCGCCCGCGTCGTACCCCTGATCGTGGAGAACGGCACAGCGGACGTCCTCAACCCGGCACTGCAGAGCACTGACCTCGTGGAGTCCTGGCTCGGCGTTGACGACCTCGCGGACGACGGCGCGGCCAACGGCTCGGTCAGCCGTCAGCCCGCCGAGCAGACGACCAGCACGGACACCGGGACGCCGAACCCCGGTGGGGGCGACCCGTGCGTGCACAACAACTCGTTTGGGTGCCTCGGTGGGGTGCTCGGCCTCCAGCAGTACCCGGTCACTGTCCAGCGGTACGGAGTGGGCAAGGACACAGACGCGCTCGAGCTCTGGCTGGTGCACGGCATGGCGCACGCTCACCCGGACGCGCCCGGCGACGGCGCCTACACCGACCCGCTCGGCCCGGACATCACCGCGGCCTCCTGGGAGTTCTTCGCCAAGCACCACCTGTAGGACAATGGGCGCATGGCTGAGAGCACCGCGTCCGCGAAGGAGCTGAACGACCAGCTCCTCTACACGACCTACGCCGTCTTCAAGGTGACGTCGCCCCTGCCCGTGGACCGGGTCGGCCTCGCCGCGGAGGCGCAGGGCCTGCTCGACGAGGTGCTCGAGAAGGACGTCTACACGCGCGGGACCTACGACCTGCAGGGCTACAAGGCCGAGGCCGACCTGCTGCTGTGGTGGACCTGCCCGGACCCCGACGTGCTGCAGGACGCCTTCAGCCGCTTCCGCACCACCCAGCTCGGCCGGCACCTGTCGGTGGTCTGGTCGAGCGTCGGGCTGCACCGCCCGGCGGAGTTCAACCGCAACCACATCCCGGCCTACGTCCGGCGCGAGGACCCCAAGCGCTACGTCTGCGTCTACCCCTTCAACCGGTCCCTCGACTGGTACCTGCTGCCCGACTACGAGCGCCGCGGCATGCTCGCCGAGCACGGCCAGCAGGGCCGGGAGTTCGAGGACGTCCGGGCCAACACGGTCGCCGCCTTCGGCCTGGGCGACTACGAGTGGCTGCTCGCCTTCGAGGCCGACGAGCTGCACCGGATCGTCGACTGCCTGCGCCACCTGCGCGGCTCGCGGGCCCGCCTCCACACCAAGCTGGAGACGCCGTTCTGGACCGGCGCGCGCAAGCCGCTCGCCGAGATCGTGTCGGCACTACCCTAGGCAGGCAACCTCCAGGCGATCTCGTGCGTCTGGAGCACGTACGTCCGATCCGTCTTGGGAGCCCACCCGTGCACCGCCGCCTCGCGCCGCTCGCTGCCGCGCTGCTGCTGGCTGCCTGCTCGGGCGGCACGACGACCGTGTCGTCCAGGCCGACCATCGACGTCGCCGGGACCCGGGTCTCCTCGGCCGACGTGTCGACGGTCGGCCAGGCGCTGCGGGAGGCGGGTGTCGACGTCCCCGCGGGCCAGCTGCTGTCGATCAGGACGCACCGACCGCTCGGCCCCGACGCCCACGGCGGGCAGGTCCTCGTCGACGGCACCCCGACGCTCGTCGCGAGCAGGGTCGAGCCCGGCGCGGTCATCACCGTCGAGGGCGGCGGTGACGTCACCGAGCCGATCGAGACCGTGATCAGCCTGGTCCACGCCAACAAGGGCTTCGCGAGCCTGCACCGGGCCAGCCGCCCGGGCCGGGTGCGGGTCATCCGCGGCGCGGTCAGCCACGAGGTCGTCTCGAGCACCGTGCTCTCACGGCCCTTCGACGGGGTGCTGCTGTCCGCGCGGCCCGTGGCGCTCACGTTCGACGACGGCCCCAACCCGAAGTACACGCCGCAGGTCCTGGCGATGCTCGCCGCGGCGCACGTGCACGCGACCTTCTGCATCATCGGGCGCCAGGCCCAGCAGTACCCGGCCCTGATCCGGCAGATCGTCGCCGACGGCCACACCCTCTGCAACCACACCTGGGACCACGACGAGCGCCTCGCGCAGCGCACCCCGGCCCAGATCACGGTCGAGATGAGCAAGGCTCAGGCCGCGATCACGCAGGCCTCCGGCGGCGTCGCCCCGAAGCTCTTCCGCGCCCCCGGCGGCTCCTGGTCGCCCCAGGTGGAGCTGATCGCCCGCAAGCTCCACATGACGCCGCTGAAGTGGGACGTCGACCCGTCCGACTGGAAGAAGCCGGGCGCCGGGCACATCATCCAGCGCGTCATGGCCCACGTGCACCCCGGCGCGATCGTGCTGCTCCACGACGGTGGCGGCAAGCGCGACCAGACCGTCGCGGCCCTGCACTACTTCCTGGTGCGGCTGCCGGCCTACAAGTACCGCTTCCAGGTCCCGCAGACCGCCTGACCCGAGGTGTGCGGGGCGCCACCGCTGCACAGCCGCGTGAGCCCGCACGGCTCCGACGGGTCGCTCAGACGGGGACGGTGAAGTAGACGCCCTTCGCGAAGCCGTGCAGCTGGGCGTCGGGCGTCGGCCCCCAGTGGTCGGCCAGCGCCGCGACCATGTTGACGCCGCGGCCGGTCGCGGCCAGCGCCGAGGGCTGACGGCTGCGCGGCGTGACGGCCGAGCCGTCGAGCACGTCGACGCGCACGTCGACAGGGGATCGGGAGACGACGACGGCGAAGGCCGTCCGGGCGTGCAGGATGGCGTTGGTCGCCAGCTCCGAGGTCAGCAGGACCACCGTGTCGGACAGGCCGTCGAGCCCCCAGTCCTCGAGCGCGCGCCGCACGAATCGCCGCGCCATCGCGACGCTCGCCGGCTCAGCCGGGAGGTCGACGCGCATCGAGTCGGTCGGTGGCACGCGCACATTGTGACTGAACCGTTTTCCTCTTCCGTCACCCATATGGCTCAGCGTGTCGTCCTCACCGCTTGTGCTGCTGCGCATCGGCCATCTGGCGGCCGATCCCCCTGAGCAGCCCGAGGCGCTGCAGCCGGAAGGCCAGGGCGGGGGCCAGGGAGCCCAGGCGGGCGCCGACCCGGCTGGTGAACGGCCCCACGAGCAGCTGGGCCGGGTTGGTCTCGATCATGCGAAGGACGGCGTCGGCGACCGCGTCGGGGGTGCAGGTCCCGAACAGCCTCGGGTCCGGCAGCCCGGTCTCGGCGAACATGCCGACGTCCCGCACGAACCCGGGCAGCACCACACCTGCGCCGACGCCCGTCCCGCGCAGCTCCTCGTGCAGGGACAGCGCGAAGCCGCGCAGGCCGAACTTCGTCGCGTTGTAGAGCGAGGTGTGCGGTGTCGGCGTCAGCCCGGCGAGCGAGCTGACGAAGACCAGCGACCCGGAGCGCTTCGAGAGCATGCGGGGGAGCAGCCCGTGGGCGAGAGCCACGGCCGCGCCCAGGTTCACGTCCAGCGCGCGCTGCGCCTGCTCGGCGGTGAAGGACGTGAGGGCACCCGTCCCCGGCAGCGCGGCGTTCGAGACGAGTACGTCGACAGCACCCACCTCGACGAGCAGCCGGTGCACCTCGGCGGCGTCGGAGAGGTCGGCGGGGATCGCGCGGGCTCCGGTCTCCGCCGCGAGGGCGGCCAGCTCGGCCTCGCGCCGTCCGGTGAGCACCAGCTCGGCCCCCGAGGCGCGCAGCCGCCGCGCGAGGGTGCCGCCCAGGCCACCTGTCGCGCCCGTCAGGAGGACCGTCCGGCCTGTCAGCACCCGCTCATCCAAGCAGCACAGGTGCAACAGCCCATTAGAGTCCGCTGGTGCCCAGCCTCCGGCGTACCGCCCTCCTCGCGTCCGCCGTCCTGGGCGGGATGGCCCTGCGCGAGAAGCAGCAGAGCCTGGCCATCGCCGACCCGGCGGAGCGTGCCCAGGCGCTGCGGCGCAAGATCGCGGTCGCGACCTGGCGGGCGCCGGTCGAGGGCCGCCTGATGACGCGCATCGTCATCGACGCCGCGCCGGTCCAGGCCTACGTCGACAGCCGCCGGGCCGCCGGCGCCAAGGGCCTGACGATCATGCACGTCCTCGGCGCCGCTGCAGCCCAAGCCGTCCACGCCTCGCCGGACGCCAACGCGCGCGTCCGCGGCAGCCGGATCGTGCCGTTCGACGACATCTCCGTCGGCTTCGCCGTCGACATCGGCCAGGGCACCGACCTCGCGCCGTGCAAGATCCCGAGCGCGGACACGCTCACCCCCGCCGAGATCGCCAACCAGGTCTGGGCCGGGGTGAGGCAGCTGCGCGCGGGCGTCGACGAGGGCTTCAACACCACCACCAAGGTCGCCGCCTGGGTGCCCGGTCCGCTGATGCGGCCGCTGATGATGGTCAGCTCCACCTGGCTCGGCGGCATCGGCAAACCGCTCCTCGGCCAGGACGGCAACCCGCTCGGCTCGGTCTTCATCAGCAACGTGCAGCCCCTCGGGGTCGAGGAGGTCTTCCTCGCACCGCTGCCGTTCGCCCGCACCCCCGTCTACATCAGCCTCGGGGTCGTCACCGACCGCGCCGTCGTCCGTGACGGCAAGGTCGATATCGTGCCGCAGTTCACGCTCTGCCTCACCGGTGACCACCGGCTGGTCGACGGCGTCCAGTGCGCGATCTACTTCGACGCCCTCAAGCGCCTGCTGGCAGACCCCGAGAAGCTCGGCGGTTAGGCAGGGGCGAGCTTGATGCTCACGCTGTTGATGCAGTAGCGGTCGCCGTTCGGGGTCTGCGGGGCGTCGTCGAAGACGTGGCCGAGGTGGCTGCCGCAGCTGCCGCAGCGGACCTCGACGCGGCGCATGCCGTAGCTGGTGTCGGTGAGCAGCTCGACGTTGTCCTTGTCGGTCGGCTCGTAGAAGCTCGGCCAGCCGCAGTGGCTGTCGAACTTGGCCTCGCTCGTGAACAGCTCGGCGCCGCAGGCTCGGCAGGAGTAGGTGCCGAGGGTCTTGGTGTCGGTGTACTCGCCGGTGAAGGCGCGCTCGGTGCCGGCCTGACGCAGCACCTGGTACTCCTCGGGCGTCAGCTCGGCCTTCCACTCCTCCTCGGTCTTGGTCACGGGGTAGGTGCGGGTGCTGTCCATGGGGCGGTCCTTCCGGAAGAGGCGTCTCACGCTTCGTTCCAGCGATCCTGCCGTGTCCGGTGTTCCCGCGCCGTCCGGCACGTCACGACGTCGTAAGTTGGCGGCATGCCCGACCCCTTCATCGAGATCGCCGTCGACACCCCCACGGGCGAGCGCGTGATCAAGGTCAGCAACCCGGAGAAGACGTACTTCTCCGGGCTGCCCGAGGGCAAGGGCCGCAAGCTCGACCTCGTCGAGTACTACCTGTCCGTCGGCGACGGCATCGTGCGGGCGCTGCGGGAGCGGCCGACCGTCCTTAAGCGCCACCCGGGCGGCGCCGAGACCGACGCGATCTACCAGAAGCGGCTGCCCGACCACGCGCCGGCGTGGGTCGAGGGCGTGACGGTGTCGTTCCCGTCGGGCCGGACCGCCCGCGAGCTCTGCCCGGTCGACGTGGCGCACGTCGCGTGGGCCGCGACCCAGGGCACCCTGGACTTCCACCCCTGGCCGTCCCGGCGCGACGACACCGAGTCGCCGGACGAGCTGCGGATCGACCTCGACCCGATGCCCGGCACGGGCTGGGAGGAGGTCGTCGAGGTGGCCCTCGAGGTGCAGCGGTTCTTCGACGAGCTCGGGTTCGTGACGTACCCGAAGACGTCGGGGTCCAAGGGCCTGCACGTCTACCTGCGGATCGCGCCGTCCTGGACGTTCACCGAGGTGCGGCACGCGACGGTCGCGGTGGCCCGCGAGATCGAGAAGCGCCGCCCGGAGCTGGCGACCGCCCGGTGGTGGCGCGAGGAGCGCGGCGAGCGGGTCTTCCTCGACTACAACCGGATGGCGCGCGACCAGACGATCGCGTCCGCCTACTCCGTGCGCGCCTCCCGGAACGCCTACGTGTCAGCGCCTCTCACATGGGGCGAGGTGTCGAGCGCCCACGTCGAGGACTTCGACATCTGGACGATGCGTGACCGCTTCGCCGATCTCGGCGAAGTGCACGCCGCCATCGACGACGTGCACCACGACATCACGCCGCTGCTCGCGCTCTACGAGTCCCAGGGGGAGGGTGAGGCGCCGTTCCCGCCGCAGTTCGCGAAGCAGGAGGGCGAGCCGCTGCGGGTGCAGCCGTCCCGCAAGCGCAGGCAGCGCGGCGACCCGCCGGACCCCAACTACCCGAACGGCTGACGGCCACCTGATCGCGGGGCGACCATCCTGGCGGCCGGTCCTTGCCCTCGGGCACACTGCGGCCATGACCTACCCCACCCCAGCGCCGGCCGCAGCCCCCACGGGCAAGGAGCTCCTCCGGTCCACCTGGTCGCTCCTGCGCCAGGACCGCGAGCTGCTGTGGCTCCCGGTGCTCGCGACGATCAGCGCGCTGGTCGCGGCGATCGTGCTGTTCGTCCCGGGCTTCGCGCTCGGGTACGGCCTGGGGAACCAGGACGCGGGAGTCGTCGTCGGCGGCGCCCTCGCGGCCGTGGCCTCCACCGCGGTGGCGATCTACTTCCAGGCGGCGCTCGTCATCGGCGCCAACCAGCGCGCTGACGGCGGCGACCCGACCCTGCGAAGCGTGCTCGCTGCCGCCTGGGCACTGCGCGTGCGCATCCTCAAGTGGGCGCTGCTGGCCGCAACGGTGGGGGCGGTCATCCGCGCCGCCGAGCAGCGGCTGGGCCTGATCGGCAAGCTGCTCGGCTTCCTCGGCGGGGTCGCGTGGGCGATCGCCACCTTCCTCGTCGTGCCTGTGCTGGTGTCGGAGGACCTCGGTCCGATCGACGCCGTCAAGCGGTCGTCGCAGGTGCTGAAGAGCACGTGGGGAACCAGTGTGCGCAGCACGCTGCGGTTCGGCCTCATCCAGCTGGTGGCGCTCGTCCCAGCCCTCGTCGCCGTCTTCGCCGGCGCGGCCGTCATCTCCAGCAGCACCACGGCCGGCATCGTGCTGGGGCTGGCCCTCATCCTGCTCGGGGTGCTGGCGATCCTGGCCCTGAGCATGGTGGCCTCGGCGGTCACGGGCTACGCCCGGGCGCTCATCTACCGCTACGCCACGGGCGCGCCCGTGCCTGGCATCTCGCCGGCGCTCCTCGCCGGTGCTTTCGCACCGAAGAAGAGCCGCCGGTTCTAGTCGTCAGGCGAAGAACGCGTCGTCGCCCGGCAGGTCCTCGCGCACCTCGAGCAGGTCGGTGGCCCGCTCGCCGAGGAACGTGAACAGAATGCCGCCCCGGCTGACACGGGTCGTGCCGCCTCGGGTCGCCGTCATCTGGTGGACCGACGTGACGTGCCCGTGGCCGTCGCTGAAGACGTTCAGCAGGTCGGCCCTGAACGTGCCTCCGGTCAGCTGGGCCAGGTTGCCGTAGTAGCCGAGCACGGCCTCGATGCCCTTGTAGCCGCCCGCCAGCGGGCTGCTGCCCGGGACGTGCTGCGTCACGTCGTGGGACAGGACCGAGCGAAGCGTCTCGACGTCTCCGGAGTTGAAGGCGGCGTAGCCCCTCTTCACGAGCGTCATGTAGACGTCGTCGGAGCTGCCCACCCCGGGCGTCGCCGCGTAGCGGGTGGCCTCGGAGGAGTAGTCGACCATCACGCACGGCTCGTCGCCGACGACCCAGGCGTCGTGGCCGGCGGGGAGGTCGAAGATGTCGCCCCCCTCGATGCTGCTCAGCGTGCCGTCGTCCAGCTGGACCTGCATGCGTCCCGACACGATGTAGCCGAGGTGACGGACCTGGCAGCTCTTCGTCCCGGCGACCGGTGCGATGTCGGTCGACCAGCGCCAACCCGGTTCGAACGTGCCCTTCAAGAGCGTGAGACCACCCGCGCTTCCCAGCACGGCGTGTCCGTGCGCGGCAAAGGTGCGGGTCTCCCCGTCACGCTCGATGTTGCTGATGCTGGTTCCCATGAAGGGACCCCCCGTACGGCTCAGGGCCGGAAAGCCAGAACCCATCCGGCCACGAGCCCCATGCTGGCACCGCTGTCGATCATGGGCCAGGGACGAATGGGGCGGGTTCGCAGATCACCCCACGACGCGCATGAGGCCTTCCTGCATGACCGTTACGGCGAGCTGTCCGTCCTGCGTGTAGATCTCGCCGTGTGCCAGGCCGCGGTTGCCGATCGTGCGCGGCGAGTCCTGGCTGTAGAGCCACCACTGGTCGGCGCGGAAGGGCTGGTGGAACCACATCGCGTGGTCGAGCGATGCCAGCATGACCGGGTCCTGGCCCATGGCCAGGCCGTGCGTGAGCAGGGTCGAGTCGAGCAGGGTCATGTCGCTCGCGAACGTCACCGCGCAGACGTGCAGCAGCGGGTCGTCGGGCAGCGTCCCGTCCGCGCGCATCCAGACCCGCGACTGCGCCTCCTTGGGACCAGGCTGGTCGCGGAGCACCCGCGGCGGGTCGGTCACGTAGCGGATGTCGATCGGACGCGGGCGGCTGAACCAGCCGTCGAGCTCGTGGCGCCACGGAGCCATCCGCTCCTGGAGCGTCGGCAGCCCGTCCGGCGGCGGGACGACCGGCATCGGGCGGTGGTGCTCCAAGCCCCGCTCCAGCACCTGGAACGACGCGCTCAGGTGGAAGATCGCCTTGCCGTGCTGGATGGCGACGACGCGACGGGTGGTGAACGACCGGCCGTCCCGGATGCGGTCGACCTCGTAGACGATCGGCACCGACGGGTCGCCCGGGCGCAGGAAGTAGGCGTGCAGCGAGTGCACCGGCCGGTCCTCCGGCACGGTGCGACCCGCGGCAACGAGAGCCTGACCTGCGACCTGGCCGCCGAAGACGCGGATGCCGAGCGGCTCCATCGTCGGCTGCTTGCCGCGGAAGATGTCGACTTCGATCTGCTCCAGGTCCAACAGGTCGACGAGGCGCTCGAGAGGGGTGGGGTCGCTCACCCACCCCATCCTGGCAGGGCGTCCCTACGGTTCCTGACACCGAGGTCAGCTGAACGGCGCGCCCGCACGCTCAGCAAGGCTGAGTCGGAGAGCGCTGGGCGTCAGGAAAGGTAGGGACCTCAGCCGAGGGTGAGGGTCTGGGTGAGGTGGACGGCGTCGAGCAGGCGGCGGTCGTGGGTCACGAGCAGCAGGGTGCCCTCGTAGGCGTCCAGCGCCTCCTCGAGCTGCTCGATCGCGGGCAGGTCGAGGTGGTTGGTGGGCTCGTCGAGGACGAGCAGGTTGACGCCGACCGCCTGCAGCAGCGCGAGCGAGGCCCGCGTCCGCTCACCGGGTGAGAGGGAGGCGCCGGGACGCAGGGCGTGGTCGCCGCGCAGCCCGAACTTGGCGAGCAGGGTGCGCACGTCGGCAGGGACCCACTCCGTGCGCTCCCGGATCACGTCCATGGCCGAGGCCTCGCTCCCGAAGAGCGAGCGGGCCTGGTCGATCTCGCCGAGCTGGACCCCTGACCCAAGCGACGAATGCCCGGCGGTCAAGGGGATCCGGCCGAGGAGTGCGTTGAGCAGCGTCGTCTTGCCGGCCCCGTTGGGGCCGACAAGGGCGATGCGGTCACCAGCGCTCACCCGCAGGTCGATCGGGCCGAGGGTGAAGCCGCCCCGGGTCACGACCGCCTCCGACAGCACCGCGACGACGTCTCCCGACCGCGGCGCGGCGGCGATCGCCATCTGCAGCACCCACTCCTTGCGCGGCTCGTCGACCTCGTCCAGCCGGTTCAGCTGGGCCTCGATCGTCTTCACCCGGCCGGCGGCGTGGGTGGCGGCCTCGATCCGCGCACCCTTGGCCGCCCGGTCGTTGTCGGGCATCTTCCGCTTGGCCCGCAG
>JAODNF010000144.1 GCA_025464915.1 Frankiales bacterium
GGGCCTGTTCCCCGCTTGCTGGCGGGACGGGGAGGGCCGAGAAACTCACAGCCAGCTGCGCCCGGAGAAGTCCTGAAGTAGCACCGGAGCACCGGGGTTCGATTCCCCGCACCTCCAAGATCGTTCAATGCCCTCGGGTCCGTGAACGATGTTGGAGGTGGACCTGCCCCGCATCCCGCACCGCTGAGCCGTGCCGGCTAGCACGGACGCACGTCGGCGTCTCGCCGCACAGCGGCCGGGAATTCAGCCGGTCTGGCCGGGCAGCACGACCAGGTGGGCGCCCTCGGCGCGGGGTGCCGGGATCCCGGCGAGCTGGCCGGAGAGCAGCGTGCGGATCGCCTCGGCCTGCATCGGCCGGGCGAAGTGGTAGCCCTGGGCGACGTCGCACCCGAGGTTCTGCAGGGCGACCTGGAGGGCCTGGGTCTCGACGCCCTCGGCGACGGCACGGGCGCCGAGCGAGTGGGCCAACGACACGGTGGCACGCACCAGGGCCAGGTCGTTGTCGTTGACGAGCATGCCGCTGACGAAGGACCGGTCGACCTTGAGCTCGTGGACGGAGGTGCGCTGCAGGAACGCGAGCGAGGAGTACCCGGTGCCGAAGTCGTCGACGGAGATCTCGACGCCCAGGCGGCGCAGCTGGCCGAGGACCTCCTCGACGACCTCGAGCTCGGAGGCGGCAGCGGTCTCGGTGATCTCGAGGACCAGGCAGTGCGGCGACAGGCCGTGCTTCGACAGCAGGCCGGCGATGTCTTCGGGCAGCTGCCGGTCGAGCAGGGTGCGGGCGCCGAGGTTGACGGCGACCGACGTGGTGCGGCCCGGGCGCTGCCAGCGGACGCACTCGGCGATGGCGAGGTCGAGGACGCGCAGCGTGAACGGGCGGATCAGGCCGGACTGCTCGGCGACGCCGACGAACTCAGCCGGCTGCAGCAGGCCGCGCTCCGGGTGCTCCCAGCGGACCAGCGCTTCCGCACCGACGATGATGCCGGACCGCAGGTCCACCTGCGGCTGGAAGTAGACGACGATCTCCTTCTCGATCGCCGCGCGCAGCTCGCCGACCAGCGTGAGCCGCTGCACCGAGGTGTCGTCGCGCAGCGGGTCGTAGCGCAGCCACGAGCCTCGCTCCAGCTTGGCCTGGTACATGGCGACGTCGCAGCGGCGGAACAGCTCCTCGGACTCGAGGGCGTCCTCGGGGTGGCAGGCGATGCCGATGGAGGCGTCGACGGAAAGGTGGAGGCCCTCGTAGTCGACCGGCTGGTTCAGGGCCGCGAGCAACTGCGAGGCGACCGGCTCGGCCTGCTCCGGGCCCCCGAGCCCGGTGAGCAGGACGGCGAACTCGTCACCGCCCAGGCGGGCGACCATGTCGGTGCCGCGCACGGCCCGCCGGAGCCGGTGCGCGACCTCGACGAGGACGAGGTCTCCCGCGGCGTGGCCGAGGGTGTCGTTGATCTCCTTGAAGTGGTCGAGGTCCAGCAGGAGCAGAGCCGTGGTGCCCACCGCGGCCGCCATCGCCTCGGTGAGGACGGAGTTGAGGAGGGTCCGGTTCGCCAGCCCGGTAAGCGGGTCGTGCGAGGCCTCGTACGCCTGCTTCGCCGCCTCGGACCTCGCGTCCTCGTAGAGATAGGCGTTCAGCATGGAGGTCGACACCGCGTGGGCGAACGTCGACAGCACACGGCGTTCCCGGCGCGACAGCCGGACGGGGACGTCGAAGCAGAGGCGGAGGGCGCCGAGATCGCCGGTCGGGCCGTTGAGGTGGGCCACGAAGCACGTCGCCGCCGGCACCGTGCGACGCTCGATGTCGAGCTCGGCGAACGGCACGACCGGTGCGCCCTGCTCGACGGCGCTGAGCAGCTCGCCATCGGCGGCGAGGGAGTACGCCCTGTCCACCCGGCCGTTGCGGGCCTTCAGGGCGAGGGTCACGTCCTCGGTGCGGAACATCTGGCCGGCGCGCGTGAGGGCAGCGCGGGCGACCGCCTGCTCCTCGAGCAGGTTGAGCTCGCGACCCGCCGCCTCGAGCTGCTGCCAGGCATCCCGGTCCTCACCGGTGAGGAGGAACGCCCGGTAGCCGGCGAGGAACGTCACCATCACCGGCGGCATCAGCCACAGGGCGGTACGGCTGTGGACCGCCAGCTCGAGCAGACCCAGGGCGCACACCGTGTTGCCGATCGAGACGAGCAGCGAGGCCCTCGCCCCGTCCCGCAGGACGAACAGCCAGGTCTTCCCCGTCGCGGCGCCGATGACGAGGCCCGTGAGGACGGCGCTGATGACGCTGAACGACAGGCCGGCAGCCACCAGAACGACGGTGGCACCCACCGAGCGGACGTCGGGGGTGCCGGTCGAGACGGTGACGACGAGATCACTGACGGCGGCTGCCACGGTGAACGTCGCGCCGTTGAACACCGACTTCAGGACGCCGCGACGGACGACGAGGTGCACCGCCGTCACCAGGGGGAAGGCGAAGACGGTGAACCAGGCCGGCGACGCGAGGACGAAGCCGGTCAGCAGGCAGGCCTCGCCGCAGGTGAAGGCGAAGTTGCCGCCTCGGAAGCGGAGGTGGAGCAGTCCGAGCTCCGACAGCGGCAGCGCTACCAGGAGCAGCAGCAGCTGAGGGATCGACAGCGAGACGCTCAGCGCCTGGCGGATCGCCAGGGCCTCGCACACGATGCCGGCGAGGACCGCGGCCCCCACGACGGCGTGCAGCCGCGAGGGCCACGCCGTCCTGGAGACCACGGTCCTCATCGCCATGGGATCAGCCCAGTCCCGGGATGTAGATCGGGAGCAGGGCGCTGACCTCGCCCGGGATGATCCGGCCGTACTTCGGCTGGTCGCCGTACCACGCGGTCAGGAAGCCACCTGAGAAGGCACCGCCGGCCGAGCCGTCCGCCGCGTTCGGCGTGTTGGCCTGCGAGCCGTCGTAGTCGGCGCTCGTCCAGGCGTTGCCCGTCCACGCGTTCCCGGTCCAGGCGTTGCCCGTCCAGGCGTTGCCCGTCCACG
>JAODNF010000157.1 GCA_025464915.1 Frankiales bacterium
CGGCGAGTGGTGGCCCAGAGCGATGACGCGGTAGCCGAGCTCACGCTGCTCCTGCCAGAGGTGATGCAGCACACGCAGCACGTGGTCACGCGGGTGACGCTCGGCATGTCTGAGTGGTCCGGCAACCACCCCCGAAGGGTGGTGCGGTGACGCGCGACGCCCACCCAGGCTGTGAGGCCGGCTAGGGGCGTGCCGTGTGCCTGGCGTCGTACATCGCTCTGTCGGCACGTTCGACGAGGCCGTCGAGCTGCTCGCCTGGCAGCAGCTGCGCGAGGCCTACGGAGAACGAGCCGCCCTGGTCAGCGAGGTCGGCCTTCGCTGTGGTGAACCTCGCCTGCGCGTCTGTGAGTGGCAGATCGAGGAAGCCGCACAGGAACTCGTCGCCGCCGTGCCGGACGAGCAGGTCGTAGCTTCGGGTGCGCGTGCGGATGGCGTCTGCCACGCGGACGAGCAGCGCGTCGCCTGCCGCGTGCCCCTCGCTGTCGTTGGTCTCCTTCAGGTGGTCCACGTCGACGAAGGCGAGCACGAAGGTCTGCCCTGTCCTGTGGGCGCGGACGACCTCGCGATCGAGCTCGGCCAGCCCGGGTTCGCGGTGGTGGGCGCCGGTGAGTCCGTCGAGCACAGCGAGGGCTCGCTCCGCAGCGGCACTGACCCGGTCGCTGGACGCGGCGGCACGGTCACGACCGGATAGCTGACGATCATGCGCGCTGCCGGCGCGGTCGCGCTTCGCCTCGGACCTGTCGCGCGCGGCGCCAGCTCCTGCCGGGGGTCCGGCCTGGCGCTCGCGCTCCTCGGCCCGCTCGTCCCGTGCGTCCGAGCGCTCGTCCCGCGCGTGCGACGCCAGGTCGTTGGTGTCGGACTGCTCGTCCCGGGCGGCCGCAGCACGGTCGCGTGCCGCCCCGGAGGGCTCCGGACTGGGCTCTTCTGGCAACGGGCTCATAGCCGAAGCATCCCACCGGGACGTCGCCCTGTCGGCGTTGTGAGAACAGACCCCGCAGTCGAGGGCTGCGGCAAGTCGCCGCCTTCGTCGCGAACTGGCGCCATGAGGCGACGGACCGGATGCGGACTACTGGTCTGTGGCGGCGGGCTCGTCGATGAGTGCGGTCCTCCTCGCCGCCTACGACGGCTGGCGGGGGGGACACCAACCCAGCCATCGGCCTCAGACCGGCCGGGGGACGTCCCAGGTCGCGTAGACGCGCTTGCCGGTGACGTCGGTCCGGTCCACGCCCGAGCGATCGGAGACCGCAGCGACGATGTCCTGGCCGCGGCCCGACTCGTCGTCGTCCTGGCTGGCGACCCTGACCTCGTGGTGCGCGGTCGACGGGCGTCCGTCACTGACCGCGATCCGCAGGCTCGCCGACGACTGACCGATCTCGAGGACAATGGGCGGCAGACCGTGCTTGAGCGCGTTCGTCACGAGCTCGCTGATGGCGAGCTCGGCATCGCCGATGAGACCGGGAAGCTCCCAGCTCGTCAGGGTCAGGCGCACCAGCTCGCGAGCCCGGGCCGGTGCCGTTGCGTCGGAAGGCAGCCCTTCGCGGAACTGGTGGATGCCGGGGTCTCGCGAGGGCACTGCCGCGGCGGTCATGGCTGTGTCCTGCCCTAGCGCCTGACCCGCAACCTGATCGTGCACCCTCACCTTGGGCCCTCACGGGACGAGACGGAAGGCATCCCTTCTTCGTCGCCCAGGTCGTGCGGCCCTCGTCGAGACCGGTGTCAGCTCGCTTCTGCTGAGATGGTCCGGTGCACCCCGTCCTCGCCGCCCTCGACTCCGACCGGTCAGAGCTGGTGCTCGAGCCGCCGTTCGCGGGTCCCGGCTTCTGGGTCGGTGGCCCGAGCGCGCTCCTGCACGAGGGCACGTGGTGGTTGGCGTACCGGCTGCGCCGTCCGGTGGACAAGGGCCGCGGCTATGCCAACGTCGTCGCGCGGTCGGACGACGGGGTGCGCTTCACGACGGTCGCCACGGTCACCAGTGAGGCGATGGGAACGGCCTCGCTGGAGCGCCCCGCTCTCGTCGTGCGGCCGGACGGCGGGTGGCGGCTCTACGTGAGCTGCTCGACCGTCAACAGCAAGCACTGGTGGGTGGAGGCGCTCGACGCCGACGAGCCGGCGAAGCTCGCGGACGGTCGCCGGACCGTGGTCCTGCCGGGCAGTGTGGACGAGGCGTGGAAGGACGTGGTGGTCCGCTACGGACATGAGGGCTGGCAGATGTGGGCCTGCCGGCACGCGCTCGACGGCGGCGACGACGAGGCCGACCGGATGTCGTCGTGGTTCGCCACCAGCGACGACGGGCTGGTGTGGGACCTGCAGGGCCAGGCCCTCGGCCCAGGGGAGGTTTGGGACCGGCGCGGCGCTCGGGTCACGACCGTCTGGGACGTCGAGGGCGGCATCGAGGCGCTGTACGACGGGCGGGCCTCTGCAGCCGAGAACTGGTTCGAGCGGACCGGTCTGGCCACCGGAAAGCCCGATGCCCTAGCGGCGGTGGAGGGTCCGGTGCCGGCGAGCTACGGGCCGGCGCTGCGCTACGCGAGCGCTGTCGACGATGGTGCCGGCACCCGTATCTACTTCGAGCGGACCCGCTCCGACGGGGCTCATGACCTGCGGACGGTGTACGTCCCGCGCCCCTCCAGCGTGAGCCAGTCCGTGTAGTCCTCCTGCAGCAGGTCACTGAGCAGGTGCACGTCCTGCTCGAAGTGCGGCAGCAGCGCCTCGCGGTCCTCGGCCGTGAGACGCGGGCGCGCGTGGTCACCTCTCTGCAGGGCGCCGAGCAGCGGTCGCTGCGCCTGTCGCCATACCTGCGGTGGCGCGTGCGCTCCGGCGACCGCACCTGCGCGGACGGCGAGCCGCAGCAGTCGGTTGACGGTGCCGTCCGGAGCCCATCCCTTGACGTTCGAGCCGGGGACGGTGGAGACCAGATCGCCTGGCAGTCCGAGGAAGTCGCAGATCTTCGCGAGCTCCCGCCCTGGCTGATCCACCAGCCGCCGGTAGCGCACGACGCGGACCTGTGACCGGTCGAAGAGCTGGTACAGGTGCGCCAGCTGCGCGCCGTACAGGCCGAGCTCGAGGTAGCGCCAGAACGGCGCCCACCCGGTCGCGATGCGGTGCGGCTCGAGCTGCACGGCGGTGCGGAAGTCCGCCTCGGGCTCCAGACCGTCCACCCAGAGGTGGGTCCAGTTGCTGAAGGCCCGGTCGAGCGGGTCGCGCACCACGGCGACCAGCTTCGCGTCGGGCAGCTCCCTTGCGATCCGCTGCTGGGCGTGCCGGTCCCACAGGTAGAACGGCGTGCTCTCGAAGGTGAGGGCACCTTCGGGTGCCCCGTCGAAGAGCCGCTCGTAGCGCTCGCGCTGCCACACCCACTCCCGGGCGCTGTGCGCGTCTCCTGGACCGCGCTGCCCCTGCAGGTCGGGGGAAGCGCCATCGCACAGGAAGTACTTGGGCTCCTTGGGATCCGACGCGTGCAGAAGCGGGTGCTGCGCCAGCGCCGCGTGCAGTGCGGTCGACCCCGCCTTGGGTGCGCCGACAATGAGGAAGTCCGGCAGGCCCATGGCGACAATCCTAGTCGATCACTAGGGATTCCGGCGTGCACCACCAGTGTCGTGACGTCCAGGTGCCGGCAGCGACGTGCGCGGGAGCGCGTGTCGTTCCCTAGGCCGTCGCGGCGAGGGCGCCCGCGACGAGGATCAGGCCCCATGCCGCCAGCTCGCCGTTCAGCGGCGTCGGTCGGCTGCGCGCTCCGCACATCCACCGCGAGGCGAGCAGGGCTACCAGCTCCAGCGCTTTGGCGGTTCCGTCGACCGCACCGACCGGTTCGACGCCGTAGCCGACGCCCACGGTCCGCGACTCCAGCCACAACCCGATCAGGGCGGCGCAGCTGAGCGCGACGATCGTGGCAGTGTCGCCTCGCGGCCGCCGCAGGACGGCCACGGCGAGCCCTGCCTGGCCGAGGACGACCACGACGAAGAAGGCCCGCTGCAGCCCGGCGTGGTGCTGGGCCGCCGCGACGTGGACCGCAGCGGCGGCCAGCAGTGCACCGGACGCCACCAGCTGTGCCACCCGGCTCCGCGGCGTCGATCGCACGGAGCGCCACGCGACCGCACCGACCGGACCCGAGGCGACGAGCAGTGGCAGCAGGTGTGCCGCGTGCTCCTTCAACGCGTGGCGGCGTCGCGCTTGTCGGCGCTCGCACCGACGCCGAGCAGCAGGACCGCGGTGGCAAAGTGGAGGACGTTGTCCGCGGCGTTGAGGGCCAGGATGTTGGCGTCGGAGCCGAGGATGAACAGGCCTACGATCCCGAGCAGCAGGTACGCGGCCCCGACCACGGTGTTGGCGGCACGGGCACTGGCCAGGGTGCGGCCCGCGAGGAGCAGGGCGGCACCGATCAGCAGGTGCGCGATGTTGTGCAGCGGGTTCACCTGGAACAGTCCGAGCAGCTTTCCGCCGTCGGTTGCCGCGAAGCCGTTGCTGTCGACGAGGAAGCCGGCGGCGCCGACGACCAGGTAGACCGCTCCGAACAGGAGCGCGACGGTCTGGTTGAGGCTGCGGCTGCCGGTGCGGGTGCTGTGAGTGGTTGCCATGAGAGTTCCCTTCGCGAGGGCACGTTCGTGCCGACTGCGCAGCCGCTGCCCGTCCCGGCGCGGGTCACACTCCTTCTGATCAGGTCGACGACGACGCCGCGATCAGTGCGCAGGTGGAGCGAGCGGCAGCGTGTGCCGGGCCAGCAGCGCGACCTCCCAGCCAAGCGGCCACGGGTTGGGCAGGCAGCTGCCGAGCTCCGTGCTCTGCTGCGCCATGACGGGTGCCAGCGTGCCGCCGCGGGCGCACTGGGCAGAGGGGTGGTGCAGGCCGAGGAGGTGCCCGAACTCGTGGTTCACGAGCATCTGGCGGTAGGCCGGCAGCGTCCCGGTCCACTGGTTCGTCGCATGCCGCCAGCGCTCGGCGTTCAGCACCACGAGCGGCCCGTTCTGGCACGAGTACTTGCGGTAGACGTCGTAGGGGCGGCACAGCCGCTCGGCCTCCGCCGGCTCGACGAGCAGCACGCGGTACGTCGCCCGCTGGTCGTGCACGAGTCGCACGTCCCCCCGTTGCCAGCCTCGCGCGTCGGACAGGGTGGCCACCACGGTGCCGGCGAAGCCGGCGGTCGCAGGGTCGGAGGTCCGCCGCTCCACGCGGTAGCGCACGACGACCGGTCCCGTTGCAGGGCTCGGGCTCGAGGTCCGGCCTCCAGTGTCAGGGGTGGCACCGCCGGCCGCGGTCGCTGCTGCGGTCCGGCTCGGCACGGCGGGGGTCGTCGCCGGTGGGCTGTTCGTCGGGCCGGACCGCGTCGTGGCCGTGCACGCGGTCGCGACGACCAGCGGCAGCCACAGGAGTCTTCGCACGTGCTCGTCCTGCCCTCGCCAATACGTGAACATGCGAGCCCTGAGCCCTCGGTAGGGCCCTCCGTCGATCGAGACGGCATTGCCAGACACCTGACAGCCGGGTCGAAGTCGACGTCCACCTGCGGTGCTGACGGTGACTGGGCGAGCCGCGCCTCCGGCGGCCGCTACAGAGAGGAAGCGACATGGAAGAGACAGTCACGGCGCCGAGGGGCGCCAGGATGCGAACGATGGGGCTGGTCGCCGCCGGTCTGCTCGCCGGTGGTGCCCTGGGCCTGACCGGCATCGCGTCTGCGGCCGGCAGCACGCCCACGCCGAGCCCCAGCAGCGGCGCCAGCACCACGACGCCGTCCGGTCACCACTGCACGCACGGCAGCGGTGGCAGCGGCACGGGAACGCCACCGTCGACGACCTCGGGCGGCGGCACCTCGTCGTCCACCACGGGCACCTCGTCGAACATCTGACCAGCTCGCACAGCAGGCCCCGCCGCGCTCGGGCAGC
>JAODNF010000158.1 GCA_025464915.1 Frankiales bacterium
AGTGCTTGAACTGCGCGGTGTGCCGGAAGCGAGTGCCCTCCATCGCGTCGTAGCCGACCTCGGCGACCAGCTCGATGCGCAACGGCACGAACGAAAGGTCCTTGCCGGAGTTCCACCGCGAGCCCGCGGACTGGTTGGGGTTGCGCTCCGGGACCACGTCACCGACCCAGGGATGCGCGTCCTCGGTCTTGTAGGGCGCCAGCTCGTCGAGCAGCTCGGCCCGGCGCTTCATGGGGAACGACGCGGCGACCCCGACGTGCTGCAGGTCGCCCTGCTCGTCGTAGAGGCCGAGGACCAGCGAGCCGACGACCGGTCCGCTCTTGTGCAGCCGGTAGCCGGCGACGACGACGTCGCAGGTGCGGGCGTGCTTCACCTTGAACATGACGCGCTTGTCCTGCTGGTAGGTCTGAGCCTTCGGCTTGGCGATGACGCCGTCGAGCCCCGCGCCCTCGAAGGCCTCGAACCACTCCTGCGCGACCGCCGGGTCCTCGCTGACCGGGGTCAGGAAGACCGGGTCTTTCGCCCCGGCGAGCGCCTTCTCGAGCAGCCTGCGGCGCTCGCCCTGCGGTCGTCCCGTGAGGTCGTCGTCGCCGAGGGCCAGCAGGTCGAAGGCGACGAAGCTCGCCGGGATCGTCTCGGCCAGCATCCGCACCCGGCTGTCCGCGGGGTGGATCCGCTGCAGCAGGTTGACGAAGTCCAGGCCCTTGCCCTGGATGATGACGATCTCGCCGTCGACGACGCACCGCTCGGGCAGGTTGGCCTTGATCGCCTCGACGACCTCGGGGAAGTAGCGGGTGAGCGGCTTCTCGTTGCGCGAGCCGAGCTCCACGTCGTCGCCGTCGCGGAACACGACGCAGCGGAACCCGTCCCACTTGGGCTCGTAGAGGTAGTCGCCGACCGGCATGTCGGGCACCGACTTCGCCAGCATCGGCGAGACCGGGGGCAGGACGGGGAGCTGCATGTGAGCCATTCTGCTTGATGGCCGGGTCCCGGGGACGCGGCACGCCAGGGCGGTGGGTCAGCCGGCGAGGTGGCCCCAGTCGGCGGCCAGCGCCGACCAGGCGCCCTGGGCAGCCACCCGCCCGTCGACGAGCACGACGACGCGGTCGGCCTTGCGCAGCGCTGCCGTCTTGGATGTGGCGCCGATGACGGTGGCGCCGCGTCGTCGGAGGGCGTCCCAGAGCTCGACCTCGGTGTGGGCGTCGAGGGCGCTGGAGACGTCGTCCGCGACGAGCAGCTCGGCGCCGGTGGCCAGCGCACGTGCGAGAGCGAGCCGCTGGACCTGGCCGCCCGACAGCCGTACGCCTCGGTGCCCGACGAGCGAGCCGTGACCGCCTGCACGGGTCACGTCGAGGGCCATCCGGGCGTCGTCCAGGGCGTCCTCGACCTCGCGGGTGTGGTCGAGCCGGACGTTGTCGCCGAAGGTGCCCGACAGGACACGGGGGACCTGGCCGACGTAGGCGACCTGGCCGGGTCGCAGGAACAGCTCGGGCTCGGTGACCTCGGCACCGTTCCACGTCAGCGAGCCGGTGTGGTCGACGAGGCCCGCAAGGGCGGCGAGCAGGCTGGACTTGCCTGAGCCGACCTGGCCCAGGAGCAGCACGAGCTGGCCGGAGCGGACCGTGAGGTCGACGTCCTCGACGCCGAGAGTGCCGTCGTCGTGCACAGCGGTCAGGGCGCGCAGGCACAGCTCGTGCAGGGGCTCGCCCGAGACAGCCGGGGGGTCGGGCGCGGTGCCGCGGACCAGGTCGACGCCGGCCGGGAGGTCCATCAGGTCGGCGCCGCCGGCCAGCCGGCAGGTCGCCTGCTGCCAGCCGCGCACGCCTCGGGACTCGGTGATGACGGCTCCCGAGACGCGGCCGAACCACTCGAACCCGTTCACGGCCGTCGTCACCAGCAGCGCGGTCGCGAGCGACCAGCTGCCGGCGAGGTAGGCGAGCCAGGCCACGACGATGCCGGACTTTACGAGGACGACCGGGACGCCGTCGAGGATCGCCTGAACCCGGTGCTCCAGGACGGCGGCCTCGACCCGACCTCTGTCGACCTGCTGCAGGTGGCGGTGCACCTGCGGCGTCGCCGCGGCCAGCTTGACCGTCCGCGCCGACTCGAGGCTGGACACCAGCGCCCGGCCGAACCTCGCCCGAGCCGCCGACGAGGCGACGACCGAGCGGCCGGCGATCGGCGAGCCGAGGCGAGAGGCGGCAGCCGACACCCCCATCACCGCGGCGAGCACGGCACCTGCCAGGACGTCCTGCGCGGCGACAGCCGTCACGACGACGATGACCAGCCCGTTGACGAAGTCGACCCAGCGGTCGCCGTACCGGGCGAAGCGGTCGGCGTCCAGGGCCCGAGCGACGACCTCACCCGGAGGGGTACGGGCGAGGCGGGTCTGGGCGGTCTGGCCCAGGAGCACCGACAGCCGGACGCGGAGCATCGTGGCCACCCACCACTGCGGGTAGAGGCGGGTCGCGGCCGACAGCAGCACCGGCCCGGAGAGCAGGCTCGCCACCAGCAGGCTCCCGGACGTCCAGGTGGAGCGGCCGTCCTGCAGGTCGGTGACCAGTCGCCCCCACGCGAGGCCGGTGAGGGCACCGAAGGCGCCGAGAACGGCCTGGACGAGGAACAGCACGGCGGCCCACAGGCCCCACCAGGGGTGGATCCGCAGCAGGTGCCAGGTGCCGCGCGCCAGGCCGGGCCCGCTCCCGGGATGAGGCAGCTCACGCGCCGGCCCGATCCGGCGCGCGCTGCCGATCGGCGTGCTCGGATCGAGGTCGGCCTGCCGCCCCCGCCC
>JAODNF010000159.1 GCA_025464915.1 Frankiales bacterium
CGGGGTCGGTGCGGGCCGCGACGTAGAGCTCGACGGCGGCCTGCAGGTCGGGCAACCGGTAGGTGTCCCACAGCTTCTCGAGGGCCTCGCGGGCGCCGACGACCCGACCGGAGAAGGCCTCCTCGTACGCCGTGGTCACGCGCCCGAGCAGGTGGGCCGCCGCGTCGGCGAGCAGGTCGCCCTTGGACGGCCAGTAGCGGAACAGCGCCCCCTGCGAGACGCCTGCGCGCTTGCAGATCTCGGTCGTGGAGGACCCGGCGTAGCCGTGGTGCACCAGCGCCTCGACGGTCGCGTCCAGGATCTTGGCCTGCGTCGATGCGCGACGCTCCGCCTGGGTCCGGGTCATGGCTGGCAGCCTAGGGCTGGGGTAGCGTTGTGAGCGGTTGCACAGCTCTTCACGGCTCTTCACGGATTAGCCCGGCGAAGCAGGTGTCTCGGGCGTCTTGCCTTCTGCAGCCGCACACTGATCGAAAAGGAACACAGCAAATGGCACAGGGCACTGTGAAGTGGTTCAACGCGGAGAAGGGCTTCGGCTTCATCTCCCAGGACGACGGCGGCGCCGACGTCTTCTGCCACTTCAGCGCGATCGCCTCGCAGGGCTACCGCTCGCTGGAGGAGAACCAGCGCGTGGAGTTCGACATCACGCAGGGCCAGAAGGGCCCGCAGGCGGAGAACGTCCGCCCGGTCTGAGACCTCGCACGTCGCGCGGCCCGGTCCCTCTCGAGGGGCCGGGCCGTCGCCGTACCTCCCTAGGCGAGATGTCTAGAACCTGTTTCACTTCTTGACGTGCGTCGTCTCCTGCTCGCCGGCCTCGTCCTGGCGTCCGCCCTGTCGGTCCCCGCCCACGCCTCGGTCCCGACGACGGTCGACGGGGTTCCGTGCTCGACGGGAAGCAGCCCCGAGACCGGGGTGCAGGGACAGGTCCCACTCGCGGACCAGCTCAGCGGCCGGTCCCAGCTCGGGTACTCCTGCAACCTGCGGGTCGTCGGTGCGAACGACCTCGCCGGCCGTGGCGGTGACACGCAGATGACCTGGTACGGCGACTGCGCCTACCGGTCCGCCGGCGGCGGCAACTCCGTCGCGGTCCTGGACGTGCGCACGCCCCGCTCGCCGCGGCTCGTCCGCTTCCTCGCCGAGCCCTCGTGGGCGGGCGCGGGTGGCACGCTGGGCATCCACGAGGGCCTCACGGTGAGCGACCAGCGGGGGCTGCTGATGGTCCCTCTCGGTACGGGCCTCTGGGCGTACGACGTGCACGACTGCACGAAGCCTCGGCTCGTCGGTCACTTCGACTTCGGCCTGCCGCCGGGCGACGCGCTGAAGGACCTGCCGCACGGTGACGACGGCATCCACTCCGGCAAGCTCTCGCCGGACGGCACGCTCTACTACGCGACCGACCTGGGGTTCGGCCCCGGTTCGCCGACGGGGCCGTGCCTCACGATCGTCGACCTGCGCAGCCCCGCGCACATGAGGCTCGTGACGCGCTTTCAGCCCGACACCCCCTGCCACGACCTGTCGCTCAGCCCGGATGGGAGGACGGCTTACGTCGGCTACTACGACCCGACCTACGGCCACCCCTCAGCCGTCGTCGGCGCCTTCACCCCCACCGCGTCGTCGCACCCGTTCAGCGGCCTGCGGATCGTCGACATGACGCAGGTCCAGGCGCACGCGGCGAGACCGCTGATCACGGTCCTGTCGACGCTGACCGGTGGTCGCCAGCACACCGAGACGGTGACCAGGATCGGCAGGCGGACCTACGTCATCGCGGGGGAGGAGGCCGTCTGCCCCGGCGGCAACGGCCGCATCGTCGACGTCACGGACCCGCGGCACCCGGTCGAGACCGCTGAGCTGCCCCTGCAGATCAACCAGCTCCCGAACTGCGCGGCGTCACGGTCGGACACGACGAACGACCTGCTGCTCTACATGTCGCACTACATCTCGGTGGACAACCCCGCGAACGCCTCCCTGGTCTTCTTCACCTGGTACTCGAGCGGTCTGCGGGTCTTCGACATCCACGACCCGTTCCACCCGCGCGAGGTCGCCTACCTCAACGTCCCCGTGGGGCAGGAGGCCAGCGTCTCGCACGACAGCGCGACGACCTACGTCCGCTACCTGCCCAGGAGCGGTCAGGTGTGGTTCGGCACGGGCATCCGTGGCTTCGTCGTCGCCGAGCTCGCTCCGAACCTGCGACCCGCCGGGCCGGGTGTCAGCCGCACCTGGTCGGTGACGCCGCGCGTGAAGCTGGCGACCGTCCGCCCCCTCGACCTCCAGGAGTACCTGGAGGCCAAGGGGGTCAAGTGGGCGTGCTCCGTCAGGGGGTGACGGTCCAGATGCCGCCTCAGTGCGGAGCCAGCCGGACGACTTTCAGCTAGGTGAGCGTTGATAGCCAGCGTCACTGTTCCTGGTCTGTGGGCCGGATGAGGATCTCGTTGACAGCGACGTGCTGCGGCTGCGTCACGGCGTAGAGCACGGCCCGTGCGATGTCGTCGGCCGCCATCGGGGTCATCTGCGTCTTGCGCTCCTGGAGCGCTGCCTTCGCGAGCGGGTCGGTGATGTGGTCGCCCAGCTCGGTCGCGACCATGCCCGGCTCGACGATGACGACGCGGACGCCCCGCGCGGTGACCTCCTGGCGCAGTGACTCCGAGAACGCGTTCACCGCCCACTTGCTGGCGTTGTAGGCGCCCGATCCGACGCGCGCCACGCGACCCGCGACCGAGCTGACCTGGACCAGCGTGCCCCTGGTCTCGAGCAGGTGGGGGAGCGCGGCGTGCGTGACGTACATCAGGCCCAGGACGTTGGTGTTGACCATCCGGCGCCAGTCCTCGGTGTCGGCGCCCTCGATCCTCCCGAGCAGCATCACGCCGGCGTTGTTGAGGACGATGTCGAGCTTGCCGAACGCCCCGACCGTGGCCGCGACCGCGTTGCGGCACTGCCCCTCGTCGGTGACGTCCAGCTCCACCGCGATCGCGGCGTCGCCGAGCTTGTCCGCGAGCGCGTTGATCCGATCAGTGCGACGGGCGGCCAGCGCCACCCGCGCGCCCTCGGCTGCCAGGGCGAGTGCCGTGGCCTCGCCGATCCCGCTGCTGGCGCCCGTGACGAGCGCGACCTTGTCGTCGAGAAGTCCCATGCGCTCCAGCCTTCCCGCTGCCGCGCGAGTTAGCCAGGTGGTCCTGCCACCCGGCGGTCCCAGGGACATCGCAGCGGGACCCGTCGGCGTGTCGCGCGCCGACGTCCCAGGGACCCACAGCGGTCAGCGGCGAGCGACGACGAACAGGCGGTCGGACTGCTCGTCGGGGCGGGCGCCCCGGACGTACCAGGTGACATCGGTGAGCCCCGCCTGCCGGACCGCGTCGAGGACGCTCTCGCGGGTGTGCCTCACGAGCGTGAAGGCGACCTCGTGCCCGAACCACTCGGTTGCCCGGCGCAGCCCTCCGCCCGTGAGGGTGCCGACGACGAGTGTGCCGTCGGCGGCGAGCGGCCGGACGAGAGCGGCCACGGTGGACGCCAGCTCCTCGGGGGCGAGGTAGACGAGGCTGAACCACGAGACCACCGCGGCCCAGCCCGGCGCGCCCTCAGGGCGCATGAGCTGGCGCTGGTCACCCTGGTGGAACCGGACCCCGGGGTGCCGGGTGCGGGCCTGCTGCAGCATCTCGGGGGAGAAGTCGATCCCTTGCGCGTTGGCACCCTGCTCGACGAGGAACGCCGTCGTGTGGCCCGGCCCGCATCCCACCTCGACCACGGGACCATCGGTCTTGCGCGCGACCTCCGAGAGCAACCAGCGCTCGAAGGACGGTGCCAGGAGCGCGTCGGCGTGGGTCTCGGCGTAGTCCGCAGCGACCGTGGCCAGGGTTGTCAGGATCTCGTCGTCGGTGCTCGGGGCGACGTCGGGGTCTGCGGGGGCCGGGAGGTCGGCCGTCTGCAGCAGGTGGGTCCAGCGGCTGTCGCGGGCGCCCGGCTGGCGGGGGAGCTCGGCGACGAGTCCGCGCGCGGCCATCCGCTGCAGCACCTCCTCGACGACGTGCCGGTCGGCGAAGCCGAACAGCCGCTCGCAGCGGGTCTTCAGCTCGCCGGGTGCCTGCGGCCCGCGCAGCAGCATGACGGTGAGGACGGCGCGCTGGTCGTCGGGCAGCTCGACGGCGTCGGGAAGGAGCTGCAGGTACTTCAGGGTGCGCTTGCCCTTGTCGGCCCAGACGACCCGGACCAGCTCGCGCTCGCGCAGCCGGCGCGCGATCGCCTCGACGGTCGGCTCGTCCCAGTCGACGACCGGTTCGCGGCTGCTCGACTGGTTGCAGGCCAGGCGCAGGTTGTTCAGCGACAGCGGGTAGCTGTCCGGGACGGTCACCTGCTTCTCGAGCAGCGCGCCGAGGACCCGCTGCTCCTCCGCGTCGAGGACGGGAAGCATCAGCTGTGCGCTTGTCCGACCGCCGCGATCGGTCTGTCGGCCGGGGAGCCGGAGCCGTCGCGCTTCTCCGACGCGGGCGGGAGGTCGACGGGGTCGCCGTTCGCGGCGGCGGCCCACGGGTTGGAGCCGGCCCAGCCGAGGACGAGCAGCGCCTCGCCGGACAGCAGCCGCTGGCAGCGGACGCCGCCGGTGGCGCGGCCCTTGCGCGGGTACTCCGACAGCGGTGTGACCTTCACCGACGACGCGATGCCGACGCCCTTGCCCCGGCCCTCCGGCGGGAGCCCGCCGGCGGTGACGACGAGGGGCTCCTCGAACAGGGTGTCGCCGGCGGTCAGGGGCACGGCGTTGAACCCGACGAGAAACGCACCGGCGTCGAGCTTCATGCCGGCCATGCCACCGGCGCTGCGGCCCTGAGGCCGTACCGTGTCCGCCGGGAACCGCAGCAGGTCACCGGAGCTGGCGAAGAACACCAGCTCCTCCTCGCCGGTCGCGAGCTCGACCGCACCGATGACCTCGTCGCCGGCCTTGAGCGAGATGACCTCGACGGTGTCGGACCGCACGGGCCAGGCCTCGGGCGCGACGCGCTTCACGACGCCCTGCCGAGTGGCGAGCGCCAGCCCCGGACCGTCCTCGCGGATCGGAGCGATGCCGATGACGCGCTCGCCCCGCTCCAGCGGGACGAACTCGGACGCCGACGCCCCACCGCGAAGGGAGATGGCGCCGGTGGTGACGGCGGGGACCTCGGGGATGTTGAGGACCTCGACCTTGACGAAGCGACCGGCGCTCGTGAGGACACCCACGACGCCGCGGGTGCTGGTGCGTGCGGTCGCGATGATCGCGTCGTGCCGGTGACGCCGGCCCCCGACCTGCTGCTCGCCCTCGTGGATCGGGGTGCGTGCCAGCAGCCCGGTCGTCGACATCAGCACGTCGCACGGCGCGTCCGCGACCTCGACGTCCGAGGCCTTCCGGGTGACGAGGGCCTTGAGGTCGCCGCCGACGAGGACGGTACGGCGGGGAGTGCCGTGCTCCTCCGCCACCTCGGCCAGCTCGTCAGCGATGACGCGCTTGAGGACCTCGGGGTCGTGAAGGATCTCGAGCAGCGCGGCGATCGTGGCCCGCAGCTCCGCGAGCTCGGCCTCGAGCTTCTCGACCTCGAGGGCGACCAGCCGGCGCAACTGCATGTCGAGGACGTAGCCGGCCTGGACCTCGGAGAACCCGAACCGGTCGATGAGCGACGTGCGCGCCGTCGCGACGTCGGGGCTGCTGCGGATGATCCGGACGACCTCGTCGATGTTGGCCAGGGCGAGCAGCAGGCCCTCGACCAGGTGCGCGCGCTCCTCGGCCCTGCGAAGCCGGTAGCGCGAGCGGCGCGTGACGACGTCACGGCGGTGCTCGAGGAAGACCTCGAGCAGCTGCTTGAGCCCGAGCGTGACGGGCTGGCCGTCGACCAGAGCCAGGTTGTTGATGCCGAACGACTCCTCGAGCGGCGTCAGCCGGTAGAGCTCCGCCAGGACCGCCTGCGGGTTGAAGCCGGCCTTGATCTCGAAGACGAGCTGGGTGCCGAGCGAGCGGTCCGTGAGGTCCTTCACGTCCGCGATGCCCTGCAGCTTCTTGCCGTTGACGAGCTCCTTCACCTTGGCGATGACGCGCTCGGTGCCGACGCCGTAGGGGAGCTCGGTGACCGTGATCGCCGACTTGCCCCGGGGGAGCGGGCCGACCTCCGCGGTGGCCCGCATGCGCACGACACCGCGGCCGGTCTCGTAGGCCTGCCGCACCTCCTCCATGCCGAGCAGCTGGCCACCGGTCGGGAGGTCGGGTCCGGGCAGGTGCCGCATCA
>JAODNF010000463.1 GCA_025464915.1 Frankiales bacterium
CCTTGACCTTGCTCAGGTCGTCGTCATCGTCCTGGACGTCCAGGACGTTGGTGAGGTCGTCGAGCTCGGCGTCCCCGCGGTGGTACATGTTGATGGCGGCGACGACGTCCGGCCGGGTGGCGACGACTGCCTTGACCTCGAGGCCCGTGAGCGAGCGGATGTCGTCGAGCGCGAAGACGTTGGCCGGGTCGGCCATCGCGACGAGCAGCTTGCCGTCCTCGTAACCGATGGGCAGGGCCGTGTGACGGCGGCAGACGACGTCGGAGATCTTGCCGACGGCGGAGCCGTCGACCGGGAAGTCGGTGAGGTCGACGAAGCGCATGCCGATCTGCTGCGCGAGGGCGGCGACCAGCTGGCTCTCGGTGAGGACGCCCTGGTCGACGAGGACGCGACCGAGGCTGCGCCCGACGCGCTGCTGCTCCTCCATGGCGCCGGCGAGCTGCGCGTGGGAGACGAGGCCGCCCTCGAGCAGGATGTCGCCCAGCTGCTTCATGAGTTGGCTCCTCGGAGAACGGCCTCGCACGGCGTACCGGCGAGCGGCGCGCCCGGGTCAGGGGTGTTCGGCAGGCGCTGGTCGGGGGGGACCAGGGCGTAGGCGCACCTGTTCTCGACGTCGGCACGTCGGGCGTCCGACTGGAGCGGGATCTGCAGGAAGGTCAGCAGGTGCAGGCCCGGGGCGGTGTCGAGATCCGCGTTGAGCAAGTACCTCAGGACCAGCGCGCGCGCTCGTTCCGGCTTCCCGGTGGAGGCGAGCACCCAGGCCGCCGCGTCGCTGGCAGCCTGAGCGTGCGCCGCGTCCAGGGGACCCAGCAGGTCGAGGACCAGGTTCCCGGCCCGTTCCGGCTCCCCGAGCACGAGGAGTGCGCGGGCGCGCAGGACCTGGGTCGGGCCGTCGACCGATGCCTCGTGCGCCGTTCGATCGACCGCCCATCGAAGGTCGCCGCGCGCCAGGCCGGTGTCGACGACCGGGCCAGAGCTGCCGGTTCCGAGGCGCAGCACCTGTTGCGCCCAGCGGGAGTCGCGCATCCAGCCGTCGCCGGTGGCGTGCAGGGCGTGGGCCTGCTGCGCGACCGTGCCGGACTGCCCGGAGATGTCCTGGACGGTGCCGTCCCATCGCGCGACAGCGACCGCTGACACGGCAGCGAGCAGCAGGAGCGGTACGACGAGCGGCGCGGCCGACCGGCGGGGCGCGCCAGGGCCGAGGGCGATCGCCAGTCCGATCAGCATTCCCACGAGGAGCAGGCTGCTCGGGAAGGTCCAGTCCAGGTCCACGGCAGAGTGGGCGAGCACCGCACCGAGCGCGAGGGTCACAGCGATGCGCACCCAGCGGTCCTCCGCCTGCCGGCGCGCGGCGAGCAGCAACCGGAGCAGTAGCACCAGGACGGCGAGCGCGGCGGCGAGGACCGGGAGCCCGAGGACCAACCCGCCGTCGGAGAGCGGCTGCAGGTAGCCGTTGTGCGCCTGGTTCGAGCCCGCATAGCCCGCGGGGACCCAGCGCGAGCTGGCGCTGACGAGCTCGTGGGAGCCCGTCCCCACGACCGGGTGGTGCTCGAAGCTCGCGATCGCGCGCTTCCAGAACTGCAGGCGGTACGCGCTGTTCGTGCCGACGTCCTGCCCCGAGGCGGCCTTGGCCTCCGCCGCACCCGTCACGCTCCCGCGATGCGCGAAGAAGGGCGGCCCGGCGATCCCGAACGAGACGACGGCACAGAGGGCCACGGCCGCCGCCCAGCGACCGGCAGCGGGCCTGCGCCCGGATCGCTCGCCCAGGAGCAGGAGGCTGGCGGCCATGCCCAGCAGGAGGAGGGCGAGCGTGGCGCGGCTGGAGGAGTGCACGATGCCTGCGGCGCACAGCGGGGCGACGACCAGCCCGGCCAGTGCGGTGCGGCCTGGCCCCTTGACCGCGACCGCGATGCCGATCAACGCGCCCGGCAGCAGGAACGCGGCGAAGGGGTTCCAGGAGTAGAACGTCCCGACCATGGCGCGTGACGGGTTCTCACCGCCCGCCCACCAGGCGTTGAAGCCTTCCAGGAACTGGGCCGCCCCTGCCGCAGACAAGGCGAGCAGCAGGGCAGTGCGGCGCCCGCGGGAGCGCCCGTAGGCCGCGATCGTCGGCACGGCCACGGCGGCGAGAGCATAGGAGCCGAGGTCATCGGCGCCGTACCAGCCGGACGGAGCCGCCAAGCACATCACCGTGGCGCCGAGCGGGACGGCGATCGCCAGCCCGAGGACCCGCCTTGCCACGTGCCGCCAGGCTCGAGTCGCCAGGAGTGCGAGGCAGGCCAGCACCAGGCCGACGAGTGTCGCGCCGGGTCCCCGCCCGCCCGACCGGGCGGTCATGGGACCGATCCACCAGAGCAACAGGAGGCCGACGGACACGTGCTCGATGAGCTCGAAGCGGCCCGTCCGAACATGCGGTGCCTGGGTCGGCGCCTCATGCGGGTCGAGCAGGGACATCACGCTGACCTATCGGCCGAACGGGTGAACGGCTTTACCCCTGACGGTCGCCCCGGAGCAGCTGAAGGTAGGAGTCTGCGACTGCTGCCCAGGAGTAGCGCTCAGCAGCCAGCCGCCTTGACCGCTCCTGCCACTGGGCGCGCTCCACCTCTGAGAGTGCCGCAGCCCATTGGAGCCGTTCCACGAGCTGCTCCTCGTCGGCGAAGAACACGGCGGCATCGGCTGCCACCTCCCGGTTCTCCGGGGTGTCGAGGACGAGGATCAGGTTGCCGGCACCCATCGCCTCGATGAGCGCTGGGTGGGTCCCGCCGACCTCGGTCGCGTGGACGTAGCAGAGCGCGTTGCTCTGCAGTCCCCGGTAGGCGGGGCCGAACAGCGCACCGGGCAGCAGTGCGCCCTCACCGGCGGCCGCCCGGACATCGCGTTCGAGCTCCTCGTCGTAGGTCGCGGAGCCAAGCATCACCAAGCCCAGAGCCCCTGCGCAGGTGGCGTGCGCGCGCGCCACCATCAGCGGGTTGTTCTCGCGTTCCCAACGGGACACGTAGAGGGCGTACGACCCCGGCGCCACCGGCGTCTCGGCAGGAACGGCCAGAGCCCCGCGCTCGAGCAGGTCGGCACCGTACGGGATCATCACCGAGTCGGTGTCGTGCCGGACGCGGTAGTACGTCTGGACCTCGTACGCGTCGGTGACGAGCACGGAGGCCAGCCGCACGGAGAGCCACTCCCCCATCCGGTACCAGGCCCGGCCGGCGACCCCCCACTTCGAGCGACGCCACTCGAGCCCATCGACATTGAGGATCACTCGTCGACGGAAGAGCCTCAGGATCAGAAGAACAGGGGCGTTCGCCGCGTTGCAGAGCACAACATCGCGGGGACCGCGCGTGACCACGAGATGCAGAGCGGACAATCCCGTGTGGACGACGGTGTCGAGGTACTTGCTCTTGATGGTGGGCAGGGTCACTAAGCGGACGCCGCGCCAGGGACTCGACTCCGTCGCGTAGTGCGAGCGGCAGTAGACCGTCGGCGCGATGCCGTGGTCGACCAGCTGCAGGGCGAGTCGCTCGGCGAAGGTCTCGAACCCGCCGTAGTTGGCCGGGACGCCGCGCGTACCGAGGATCGCGACGCCGTGCCGCGCCCCGTCCCGCGGCTTCACCCGCTCGGCACGCCGGCGGGGCGCGAGGCCCGCGACCCGCAGCAGGGGCACGCCGTGCAGCATCGCGATGCTCGCCACCCGTTGCTCGAGCTCGCCGAAGAGCGGGGCGACGAGGACATCCACTCCGAAACCTGACAGCCGGGGCGCAAGCTCGGCACCGAGATCGGAACGGCCGGGCGGGAAGATCAGACCGTCGAGCCGCAGCGCGAAGACCGACGCGACCAGCTCGTCGGCGGAGGCCGCGTTCGGGAGCGCCGCAACGATCCGGAACGGCGCCCCCGGGGCGCGCGTCAGGTCGTCCGCAACGCGGCGGGCGTGCGTGTCCTCACCGACGACGGCGTAGCGCTCCAGACCGATGCCCAGAGGCACCAGCGCGCGGCGCGTCCGGCGGAGCAGGCCACGGGTGCCGATGCCGAGCAGGAGCAGCCCGAGGACCAGCAGGCCGATCCAGGCTCGCGAGAGGTCTGAGCTGAACGCGACGAGGTCGAGGAAAACCATCAGCACGCCCAGTCCGATTGCGGCGGCAAAGGCGGCTTCCAGATTCGACTCGCCGGGCCGGAGCGCCGCTCGCCGGTAGAGGCCCGCGGCCTGGGCCGCCCACACCCAGAGCGCCGCGCACACTCCGGTCGCCACGACATAGATGTGGACGTAGTGGCTGTTCAGCGGCAGGTCGCCTTCGAACCGGAGCCCGTACGCGAGCCGGCTCACGCCGACGACCGACAGCACGTCCAGGATGACGAGCAGCGCGTCGGCCCGGCGGCGCAGGCGAGGGAGCAGCGTCACCGCTCGATCCTGTCAGCGCCCGTGCCGAAGACGGCAGACCGCCACGCCTCGATCGCCCGTTGCCACGCCGAGGCCGCCAGCTCGAACACCTCCTCCTCGGGCACGCGGACGACCCGGTGCACGGCAGCGCCCCAGCCGTCAGCCCCGACGAACCCGGGCCAGTCGGCCCCGAGGATGTCCTCGAGGAAGGGGTGCCGTGAGGCCACGACCGGGAGGCCGCGCTCGAGCGCCCGCAAGGACACATCGCTCTGGAAGTACCTGTCGTACGGCAGGACGAGGCAGCGTGCTGTGCTGAGGACCTCGACGAAGCGGCTCTCGGGAAGGAACTCGTCGTGCACGTCCCACCCGGTCATAGGCGGCCAGCCGCGTCCCCAGATCTGCCGGGCCCCCTCGAGGCTGGCGTCCCGAGCCAGCTCGTCGAGGACGGCGCGCGACCGGCTCGGCTTGTACTGGCCCAGGACCAGCACCGCCCCCTCCGGGCGCCGGGGCTCGGCGTGCGGGGCGAGCCAGGGCAGCGGCACGACGATGGGCGCGTACCCCTGGGAGACGAGGACGTCCGCCGCAGGGCGCGAGTGCGCCACGACGACCACCCGGGTACCGAAGCCGCTCAGCGCTCGGGCGAAGCGGCCGTGGCCACGCTGCCGGCGGAGTGGCTCAGGATCGTGGACCACGACGAGCACAGGGCGATGTCGGACCACCCACGCCCAGGAGAGCGGTTCGAGCAGGCCGAACGACGGCCACAGCACCACGAGGGGCACGTCGGAGCGGCCGAGCGCCCAACGTGCGCGCAACTGGGCGCCCAGCCGTCTGCCGAACGAGCCCTCGCTGCGCTCGATGCCAGCGTGCACGACACGCACCTCCGGACTGCCACCGAGGGCCGCGGTCAGAGCGTGCTCGTAGTGGGCCAAGGTCGCGGGCAGCGTGTTCAGGAGCTCGACGCGCGTCACGACGGGCGCTCCAGGGCGAGCTCTCGCCGCAGCGAACCTCGCAGGCCGTCGACCGCACCCGCGACGTGCAGCCGGGCGGCCCGCCACCGTCCTTGCAGGACGTAGGACCCGGCTCGACAGACGATCTCCGCGAGCGCGCTGACCAGGCCGAGCCGCGAGGTCTCGCGGAGGTAGACCACACGGTTGCGGGAGGCCAGGTACGGCGGCGTGAGGGACGTGCTCTGCCATGCGGTCGCAGAAGTGACGCACGCGCACCCCCCGAGCCGAAGGCACAGCTCGACGTCCTCCCAGTAGAGGAAGAAGCTTTCGCGAAAGCCCCCGGCACCGAAGAAGGCGGACGACCGGGCGAGGAGCGCGGCACCGTCCAGCCAGGCCACCGGCACGACGTCCCCTGCGGTCCCCGTGCGGTGGCGCGCAGCCAACCGGCGTCCAGTGAGCTCGCCTCCCGCAGACCACAAGGTGTCGGAGCCATGGAGCCGCAGTACAGGCCCGACGATCTGTAACTCCGGGCTGGACTCCAGGACCTGGACCAGGCGCGACAGCGCGCCCTCCCCCAGCACGCACTCCTGCGTGAGGAACAGCATGTAGTCCGGGGGGGCCTGGCGCAGCGCCTCGGCACCGGCGTTCATCCCTGCGCCGTACCCGTCGTTACCGGGCCTTCGCAGCACGCGCGCGCCAGGAGCCGCCGTCTCTGCGACATCGGCTGAGCCGTCGGTGCTGGCGTTGTCGACGACCACGAGGTCGATCTCTCCGGGGAGGGCCGCCAGCGTCGCACCCAGGACCGTGGCGCCCTCATGCGCGAGCACGACGACACCGACGCTTGTACCCCGACGCTCCACGCTGCACAGCATGCTGGGGGCGTGGCCGATCTGGGGTCAGGCGGTCGACGCGTGTCGACGACGTGCGCGTGCGGGGTCCACGGAAGACTGCGCGCCATGCGGCGACGTGAGGTGAGTCCAGGGGCCGGCAGCCGCCAGGGCGCCTTGTGGAACATCGCCGGTCAGCTGTCCCTGCAGCTCGGCTACGTCGTCACCACGCCATGGCTGCTGCACGGGCTCGGGCTCGAGGCCTTTGGAGTCTGGGCCCTGCTCGGCACCGTGGTGACGGTTCTGTCCGCCTTCGACTTGGGCGCCGTCCCCTCCGTGGCCCGCTTCGTAGCGATGGAGCCGGCGGAGCGCCGTGCCGACTACACAGGCCGCCTGCTGGGCACCCTCGTGTGGCTCATCGGGACGCTCGTCCTGCTGCTGCTCGGGCTGCGGGTGCTTGTCGGGCACGCCGTCCTCGGGTGGGTGGGCGTCAGCGGCTCCCTGCAGCCGACCGCTGCGCTCGTCATGACCGCCGCCGCCCCGCTCGTGGGGATCGTGCTGCTCTCGGGGGCAGTCAGCGGCGTGCTGGTCGCGGCCCAGGACTTCCGCGGCACGTCGGTGGCTGCCCTTGCCCAGACCGTGGCGTTCGTGGCGCTGATCTGGGCGTGGCGTGCCCCGAGCCTCACCGTGCGCGAGGTCGTCCTCGCCTCCATCGCGAGCTCACTGGTACGTCTCACCCTGCTCGGGGCGCGGGTGGCCCCACTGGCCAGCCTCCCCCGCCGGGCGCTGCTCACCAAGGCCGAGCTGGGCGCCTTCTTCCACTACGCGTCGCGCATGCAGGTGAACGCGATCAGCGCGTTGATCGCCCTGGAGGCCGACGCCCTGATCGTGGCCGCGGCACTCCCCCTCAGGAGCTTGGCGCTGTACAGCGTCGGAGCACAGGTCGCCGTAGCCGTGCGGAACGCTCCGCTCTGGGTGCTCGAGACAGTCGCGGCCCGCTTGACCGCTGTGACCTCGGTCCGTGGCGCGGCCGCCGTGACGGCCATGCAGGCCCTCGCCGCTACATGGCAGCGACTCGTGCTGCGCTGGGCTGCGGTCGTGCTCCCGGCGGTCTTCCTCGGCGTACTGGCATGGCTCGGCCGTGGCTTCGCGGAGACCGCCACCGTGGCACTCGTGCTCGCCGTCGGATCGATGGTCAACCTGCTGTCGGGAGTATTGACGAGCTGGACCCGCACGCTGGGGCGACCTGAGCTCGAGACCCGCTACGGCGTTCTGAGCATGGTGGTGAACGTGTCACTGACGCTCGCCCTGGTGTGGCCGCTCCAGGTCTACGGGGTCGTGGCAGCGACCTCCGCAGCGCAGGTCGTCGGCACCGTCTACTTCCTGCGCGTCTCCCGCCAGCTGCCGGGGGGCGGCTTCCGGGCCGCGCTACCGGGTGACCGCCCGGGGCTCCTGCTCGGCCTCGCTGCCGGGTCGGCTGGGATCTGTGTGGTCCCCGTCGTGGTGGGCTGGCACGGCCTGTCCGCGCTCGTCTTCTGCGCGGCCGGTGCCGGCTCACTGTTCCTCCTCGCGGTGCGCCGACCTTGGGACGCGCTGCATCTAGTCTCGGCCGATCACCGCGACACAGAGGGGAGCTGACCCATGGCGACGCGCCATGCCGTCATCATCGGCAGCGGCCTGACCGGCGCGACAACGGCCCGCATCCTCCTCGACGCAGGCATCGCGGTCACGGTGGTCGAAGCGCGCACCGAGACCGGTGGCCAACTCCGGCACGCCAGCGTCAACGGCGTCGTGTACGAGCCCCACGGGGCGCACATCTTCCACACTGCCGACGAGGAGGTGTGGCAGTTCGTCAACGGCTTCCTCGCACTCAACGGCTATCGGCACGTCGTGCGCACCGAGGTGCAGGGGCGCGAGCTCTCCTGGCCGCCCCAGCTGGAGGAGCTGCGGGAGCTGCCCGAATGGCCCAGGATCCGCGACGAGCTCGAGCGCAGGCCGGTCGCCCCGCGGGACACCAACTTCGCCACCTGGTGCACGGACTTGATGGGCCCAACGCTCTACAGCTGGTTCGTCGAGCCGTACAGCGTGAAGCAGTGGGGGTGCGACCCGTCGGTGCTCTCCGCTTCGTTCGCCCCACGGCGCGTGGACCTGAGGGAGGACGGGTACCGAGGCCTGTTCCGCGATCCTCATCAGGGATTCGCACCACAGGGGTACGGGGTGCTCATCGACCGCTTGCTCGCGGGCGCCGACATCGCCTTGGGTGCGCATGTCGACGTCGACACCGTGGAGCGCTTCCTCCCTCACGCAGACGCCAGGCTGCTCGTGACGGCGCCACTCGACGCGTACCTCCGGGACGTGCACGGCCCGCTCCCGTGGCGCGGCGTGCGGCTGGAGAGCCGGTACTACCCCGGCGCCGACCACGTGCTCAGCTGCGGCGTCGTCAACCACCCCGGGCTCGATGCCGCGTACACGCGGCGGGTCGAGACCAAGTGGATGACGGGTCAGGAGATCCGCGGCACCGTCGTGTCCGAGGAGTACCCCGGCACCTCGGACCGCCACTACCCCGTCGACGATGCGGCCGGCGAGAACCGGCGGCTTGCCGCGACCTACCAGGCCTCGGCTCGCGA
>JAODNF010000193.1 GCA_025464915.1 Frankiales bacterium
CCCCTTCACCCAGGGGGACAGCCCGTACGCCCTGCAGATCGCCGCGTCCATCGGCGTCTTCGCGGCTGCGGCCGTCGGGCTGAACGTCGTGGTCGGCCTCGCTGGGCTGCTGGACCTCGGATACATCGCGTTCTTCGGCGTCGGCGCGTACTTCGCCGCGATCTTCGCGGGCGGTACGTCGACCAGCCCGATCCACCAGCACCTCCCGTTCGTGCTGGTGGTCGTCCTCGGGGCGGCGGTCGCCGCACTGTTCGGGATCATCCTCGGAGCCCCGACGCTCCGCCTGCGCGGCGACTACCTCGCCATCGTGACGCTCGGCTTCGGGGAGATCTTCACCATCTCCGCGAAGAACTTCGACGGAAACAACGGGCCGTCGCTCACCAACGGCCCGAACGGCATCAGCAGCGTCCCGGACCTGACCGCCGGAAGCTTCAAGTTCGGAGACCCGCACACCGTGCTGGGGGTCCACCTGCCGTTCCAGGCGAACTACGTCTTCCTCGAGATCATCCTGGTGGGGCTCGTCATGGTGGCGTTCCTGCGCCTCGCCGAGTCACGGATCGGGCGCGCGTGGGTGGCGATCCGCGAGGACGAGCTCGCCGCCGCGGCGACGGGGATCAACACGACGCGCTTCAAGCTGCTGGCCTTCGCCCTCGGCGCCACCCTGGCCGGCGCGGCCGGCACGGTCGACGCGCACGTCGTCAAGGTCGCGGCCCCCGACTCCTTCACGTTCCAGGAGTCGACGCTGCTGCTCGCGGCCGTCATCCTCGGCGGCATGGGCACGGTGCCGGGCGCGCTGCTCGGCGCAAGCATCGTCTACCTGCTCCCGGAGAAGCTCCGCTTCCTGCACGACCTACGGCTGCTGATGTTCGGCCTCACGCTGATCCTCATCATGCGGCTGCGCCCGGAGGGCCTGATCGCCAGCAAGCGCCGCCAGCGAGAGTTCCACGAGGACGATCCGACGGCGCTGGCCAGGTCCGGTGCCCTCGACCCACCCCCGGGGGCCTCCGCATGAACGCACCCCACGAAGCCGCTCGCTTCGCTCACGCCTCCGCGGGGACCCCGAGATGACCGTCCTGGAAGCCTCGAACGTCACCAAGCGGTTCGGCGGCCTGGTCGCCGTCAACGACGTGTCCCTGACCGTCAACGAGGGAGAGGTCGTCGGCCTGATCGGGCCCAACGGCGCCGGCAAGACGACGTTCTTCAACTGCCTCACCGGCATGGAGACGCCGACCGCCGGCAGCGTGACCTTCCGGGGCGCACCGCTGCGCGGCCGGCCGGACCTGATCCTCAAGGCCGGGGTCGCCCGGACCTTCCAGAACATCCGGCTGTTCCCGAACATGACCGCGATCGAGAACGTCATCGTGGGGCGGCACGCCAGGACCAAGGCGGGCGTCCTCAGCGCTGTCGGCCGCGGTCCCCGCTACCGCCGCGAGGAGCGGGAGAACGACACTCGCGCCAAGGAGCTGCTGGCCTTCGTCGGGCTCGGCCACGTCCGCAACGAGCTCGCCAAGTCGTTGCCGTACGGCGACCAGCGCCGCCTCGAGATCGCCCGCGCGCTCGCCACGGACCCGGGCCTGCTGCTCCTGGACGAGCCGACGGCCGGGATGAACGCGAACGAGACGGCAGCGGCCATCGACCTCGTCCGCAAGATCCAGGGCCTGGGCATCGCGGTCGTGCTCATCGAGCACGACATGCGCTTCGTGTTCAACCTCTGCGACCGGGTCGCGGTGCTGGTCCAGGGGGAGAAGCTGCTGGAAGGCAGCCCCGAGCAGGTCCAGTCCGACGAGCGCGTGATCGCCGCCTACCTCGGCAAGCCCGCGGAGGAGCAGGCCCCATCGGCGAAGACGTCGCGGAGCAAGAAGGAGACCGGCGAGTGAGCCTGCTCGAGGTCCACGACCTACGTGTCAGCTACGGCGCCATTGAGGCGATCAAGGGCATCAGCCTGTCCGTCGAGGAGGGGCAGGTCGTCAGCCTCATCGGCACCAACGGCGCCGGGAAGACCACGACGCTGCGGACCCTGTCCGGGCTGCTGAAGCCGACGGCGGGGGAGATCATGTTCGACGGCAAGCGTCTCGATGGCATGGCCGCCCACGACGTCGTGCAGCAGGGCATCGCGCACTCGCCCGAGGGCCGCCGGATCTTCCCGCTCATGACGGTCGAGGAGAACCTCGAGCTGGGTGCCTACTCCCGCAAGGGAGCGACCACCGCCGAGGACGTCAAGAGCGTCTTCACGCGGTTCCCGCGGCTCGAGGAGCGGCGCGCGCAGAAGGCCGGGACGCTGTCGGGCGGCGAGCAGCAGATGCTGGCCATCGGGCGGGCCCTGATGAGCCGGCCGCGGCTGCTGATGCTGGACGAGCCGTCGATGGGCCTGAGCCCCATCATGATCCAGCTGATCTTCGACACCATCGCCGAGCTCAAGGCCACGGGCACGACGATCCTGCTCGTCGAGCAGAACGCCTCCGCGGCTCTCGGGCTGGCCGATGTCGGCTACGTGCTCGAGACCGGCAACATGGTCCTCACGGGCTCCGGCAAGGAGCTCCTCACCGACGAAAAGGTCCGCAAGGCCTACCTCGGCGAGGACTGAACCTCCCGTCCCCGAACCGTCGGCGAACCGTCGGCGAACCGTCGGCCAACGGGAGAGCGGAGCGCGGGCGAGCCGTTGGCTCCGTCCAGGTCTTCCCCGACCCTGCACGTTCTCTACTGGGCCCGCCCGGGCTCCGCTCAACGGCTGACCCTAGACCTCTCGTCGAGACCCAGGCAACCCATCCGGGCGAGTGGCGTCGCGGCCGGGGATGAGTAGGGTGAGCCTCAGCTCAGGGGGGAGCCCAGGACCCTCCCCTGGCTGCCACCCAGTGCTCACCCCAACGGTCACCCCCTCTGGCCCCAAGGTGTTCGGTCCGCCGGTCCGCCGGCCCGTCCCCCGGGAGTCTGTGTGCTCGGCAGTGCAGTGCGTGTGCGAGCGGTGACCGAGGCCGACCTCCCGGTCCTGCTGGAGCTCGGCGAGGAGCTGCGCGACCAGGTCCTGCCCGTGGAGGGCAAGAGCCGCACCACCAGCGTGGCCGGCCGCGCCGCCCTGTCGCAGCGCTACTGCGAGGCCATCCACGACCCGTCGCGGCACCTGGTGCTCGCGGTGGGCGGCAAGGACGGCGAGGCCGAGATCGCGCTCGGCATGGCCCTGTTCACGATCTCCACGGCCAACGCCCTCGTCGACATCCCCGCGGTCCACATGAGCCACGCGGTGGTCGCGGACAAGCACCGCAAGCGCGGCGCCGGCAAGGCCCTCGTGGCGGCCGCGGCGGCCTACGCGGAGGAGCAGGGCATCGAGCAGCTGGTCGTGAGCGTGCACCCCGGCTCGCGGGACGCGGCGCGGTTCTTCGCCCGGCTCGGCTTCGCGCCCCAGGCGGTACGACGGACAGCACCTGTCGCCGTGGTGCGCAGGCGCCTGAGCGCCGGCGAGCGGGGCGTGGAGCGGATCGTGCGCCAGACCCGGCGCCGCCCGGCGAGCGTGCCCGTCAAGGCTGACGCACCGCCCTCCTAGACTCCGCCAGGTGAGCGACTCGAGGTCCAGGCTGCTGCTGCTCGACGGGCACTCGCTCGCCTACCGCGCGTTCTTCGCGCTCCCGGTCGAGAACTTCTCGACGACGGACGGCCAGCCGACGAACGCCGTCTACGGCTTCACGGCGATGCTCATCAACGTCCTGCGCGACGAGGCTCCGACGCACGTCGGCGTGACGTTCGACGTGAGCAAGAGCAACTTCCGGCACGAGGCCTACGCCGACTACAAGGCGACCCGTTCCGAGACGCCGAGCGACTTCAAGGGGCAGGTCTCCCTGGTGCGCGAGGTGCTCGATGCGTTGCGCATCCAGGTCGTCACGGCGGAGGGCTTCGAGGCGGACGACGTCATCGCCACCCTCGCCACCCAGGCCGCTGCGGACGACATGGACGTCCTCATCGTCACCGGTGACCGCGACGCGTTCCAGCTCGTCAACGAGCGCATCACGGTCCTCTACAACTCCCGCGGCGTCAGCGACATGCGACGCATGACGCCGGCCGCCGTCGAGGAGAAGTACGGCCTGACCCCGCAGCAGTACCCCGAGTTCGCGGCTCTGCGCGGCGACCCGTCGGACAACCTGCCCAACGTCCCGGGCCTCGGCGAGAAGACGGCGACCAAGCTCATCCAGCAGTACGGCGACATCGAGGGACTGGTCGCGCACGTCGACGAGGTCAAGGGCAAGGTCGGCGACAGCCTGCGCGACAACCTCTCGAGCGTCATCATGAACCGCCGCCTGACCGAGCTCGTCCGCGACGTGCCGCTCGACGCCGGGCCGCACGACCTCGGCATCCAGCAGTGGGACCGCGACGAGGTCCACAAGGTCTTCGACGCCCTGCAGTTCCGGGTCCTGCGCGAGCGCCTCTGGGACACCCTGGCGTCCGTCGAGCCGGAGGCCGACCAGGGCTTCGAGGTCGACCTCCAGGTCGTCCGGCCTGGCGGCGTCGCCGACTTCCTCGCGACCCTGCCGGCGGGCCAGCGCGTCGGCCTGCAGGTGCGGGGCAGCTGGGGCCGTGGCACCGGCGATGCCAACGGTCTCGGGATCGCGACCGAGGGCGACGGCCCAGCCGGCTACATCGCCCTCGACGAGATCACGCCGGAGGACGACGCGGCCCTCGCGAGCTGGCTCGCGGACCCCAAGGCGTCCAAGGCGCTGCACGACGCCAAGGGCCCGCTGCACGCCCTCGAGGCACGCGGCTGGCACGTCGACGGCATCACGTCGGACACGGCGCTGGCGGCGTACCTCGCCCTTCCCGGGCAGGGTGTCTTCGACCTCGCCGACCTCTCGCTGCGCTACCTCCGCACCGAGCTCCGCAAGGAGTCCGCGGACGGCGGCCAGCTGTCCTTCGACGGCGGTGAGGACGAGACCGCTGCGGAGGACGCAGCCTTGCGCGCCCGCGCCGTCGCCGACCTGGCGGTCGCCCTCGACGCCGACCTCGACACCCGGGGCGGTACGAAGCTGCTGCACGACGTCGAGCTCCCGCTCGTGCGCGTGCTGAAGGACGCGGAGTCCGTCGGCATCGCCGCCGACACCGACCACCTCGAGGCGCTGGAGTCGCGGCTGCGCGACCAGGTGAAGCTGGCGGCGGAGGAGGCCTACGCGACCGTCGGCCACGAGTTCCACCTCGGGTCCCCCAAGCAGCTGCAGGCGCTGCTGTTCGACGAGCTCAAGCTGCCCAAGACCAAGAAGATCAAGACCGGCTACACGACCGACGCGGACGCGCTGCAGAACCTGCTCGGCACCCACCCGGTCATCGAGGCGCTGCTCAACCACCGCGAGGTGACGCGGCTTCTCATGGTCGTCGAGAAGCAGCTGCTCCCGACCGTCGCCGACGACGGCCGCATCCACACCACCTTCAAGCAGATGGTCGCGGCCACGGGTCGGTTGAGCTCCGACAACCCCAACCTGCAGAACGTCCCCATCCGCACGGCTCAGGGCCGCGAGATCCGGCAGGGCTTCGTCGCCGGCGACGGGTTCGAGGCGCTCATGACGGCCGACTACAGCCAGATCGAGATGCGGATCATGGCGCACCTGTCGGACGACGAGGGCTTGAAGGAGGCCTTCCACT
>JAODNF010000200.1 GCA_025464915.1 Frankiales bacterium
CGTGGAAGGGCGCGTTGACGTCGGCCCCGGAGCGGGTGAGCACCACGACAACCTCGCCGCCGTTGGGGAAGTGCCCGGGCCAGTCCGTCACGACGTGCAGCAGGGTGCGGGACTGGCCCAGGTCGCCGAGGCGGGCCGCACCCAGGTCGGGCTCGTCGTGCAGCAGCCGGCGCAGGCTGGCCACATCGCCGACGTGGATGGCGTCGACGACCGCGACGGCGAGCGGGTCCCGAGTGTCGATGAGCACGCGGGCATCCTGGCAGATCAGGGCAGGATCGGGACATGCACACTCATCGCCTCGAGCTCGAGGACGCGACCCTGCGCGAGTGGGACGCCACCGTCCTGCACGTCGACCCGGAGCAGGGCCTCGTCCTGGACCGGTCTGCCTTCTACCCCGGCGGTGGGGGGCAGCCGCCCGACCTCGGGGTCCTGCTCTGGGGCGGCGTCCAGACCCGCATCGAGGGCGCCCGCAAGGGCGACGACCTCTACCTCGTCCCCGCCGAGGGCGACCCGGTCCCCCCGCCCGGCACTGCCGTGCGAGGAGCGGTCGACGACGCACGCCGGTTCGCGCTCATGCGCACGCACTCGGCCATGCACCTGCTCTGCGGCGTCGTCTCACGCGACTACGCGGTCCCGGTCACCGGCGGCTCGATGGACGAGCTGACCGGCCGGATGGACTTCGCGCTCGAGTCGCTGCCCGACGGCTTCCTCGACACGGTGCAGCAGGCGTGCCTCGTCGAGGTCGCCGCCGACCGCGCCATCGAGGTCAGCGAGGTCCCGCGGTCCGAGGCGGTCGTCAAGACGGCGATCGACCTGCTCCCGGAGGGCCTCGAGGTCGTCCGCATCGTGGACATCGTCGGCCTCGACCGGCAGGCGGACGGCGGCACCCACGTCGCGAGCACCAGCCAGATCGGCGAGATGCGGCTGCTCAAGACCGAGAACAAGGGCAAGGGCTTCCGGCGGATCCGCTTCGCGCTGGGCTGACGTACCGGGCCGACTCGCTAGGCTGACGATCATGCCGAGCGACGTGCAGATGAAGGCCATGAACGGCGTGCACCGCGTCGCCCTCAAGCTCACGGGCGGCAGGGTCGGCTGGAAGCTCCTCGGCATGCCCGTCGTCGAGCTCACCACCAAGGGCCGCAAGTCCGGCGAGCCCCGCACCGTGATGCTCACCTCGCCGCTCCAGGAGGGCGACACCTACGTCGTCGTCGCCTCCCGCGGCGGCGACGACAAGGCCCCCGCCTGGCTCTACAACGTCGAGGCGTGCGCCGACGTCACCGTCTCCGTCAGCGGCGGACCGGCCCAGCCGTGGAAGGCCCGGGTCGCGACCGCCGACGAGCGCGCCCGCATGTGGCCGGTCCTGTCGACCGCCCACAAGAACTACGCGGGCTACCAGAAGAAGACGACCCGCGAGATCCCGCTGGTGCTCCTCACCCCTGCCTGACCCGGCACTGTGCGGACCTCCCGCCTGCGCGCCAGCGTGAGCCCCGCACAGTGCGTGCCGCTGGCCCGCGCAGCGCTCACGCCTGGACCGGCTCGGATCAGTCGGAGTTGGCGCTCGGGCTGGGCTTGGTGTTGATCGTCTCCGTCTGGTCGTCGACCAGCAGCGCGTCGCGCTGCAGCGGCACGAGCAGCTCGCGACCGTGGTGGCCGCAGAACGTCAGCTCCCCGGCGACGAAGACCGCCCGGAAGAAGGCCTGAGCCCCGCACCGGTCACAGCGGTCGGCGATGGTCAGCGACGGCTGCTGCTGGGTGAGCGTCGTTGCGGTCATCGGATACCTCCCGGTGCGGGGCTGATACCCGTGCTTCGACGCGGGGCACCCCCTCCGTCATCACCTGATCGGGTGACCGAGGCAGCCGGATCAACCGGGACGCACCACCCCGGTCGGTCCTGCTATCGTTTCCAGCCGCACGACCGGCGCCGCTAGCTCAGTTGGTTAGAGCAGCTGACTCTTAATCAGCGGGTCCGGGGTTCGAGTCCCTGGCGGCGCACACGTATGACCTGCGGCTTCTCCCCACGGAGAGGCCGCAGAGTCGTTTTCCGGGGTCCGTAGCGGTGGCCACCGAGGCTTTGTACGGTGACGACCTCCATGCTGCATCTGTGTGACGTCTCGGTACAGGCGAGGCTCCTCGGCCCCTCTAAGGACGTGGATGTCCTGGTCCGAGAGTGGCCCGTGTGCCGGCGGACCGAGGGGTCGGCGTTCGAGGCCCGATGGCAGCTGGAAGCCCCTACGACCAAGTCGGCCATCGACGCAGCGTGGGCGGAGACCCGGCGTCGCTGCGCCGATCTGCACCTGAGCTTGGCACTCGACTACAGCGCCCAGGCATCGCACGACCTCCCCGATCGCGGAGACGGCGTCTCTCGCCGCAAGAACACGTCACGCCGGTCCGGGACATGACCGCTCCAGGGCTGAACGCGGATGCTCGCCCGGAGGCACGCGGTGAGGGCGGCGTGGCGAGGCCGTGCACACGGCTTGGAGCGAACCGAAGCGCCGGTCTGCGCGTCTCACAGAGGTGAAGGCCGCCGTCCTCCTGCTCGCCCTG
>JAODNF010000268.1 GCA_025464915.1 Frankiales bacterium
ATGTGCAGCGGCTGCCGATCGAGCGGATCAGCCAGGCGTCCGCGACCCAGCGCGCTGGCCGCTGCGGACTCGTCGCCGACGGCATCTGCCTACGCCTCTACAGCGAGGAGGACTTCGAGGGCCGACCCGAGTTCACCGACCCCGAGATCCTGCGCACCAACCTCGCGTCCGTCCTGCTGCAGATGTCGTCGCTCGGCCTCGGCGACCTCGAGGCCTTCCCCTTCGTCGAGCCCCCGGACAAGCGCAACGTCCGGGACGGCCTGCAGCTGCTCGAGGAGCTCGGCGCGCTGCAGGACGACGGCCGTCTCACGCGGGTGGGGCGGCAGCTCGCCCAGCTGCCGGTCGACCCGCGGATGGCGCGGATGATCGTCGAGGCGGGGCGGCTGGGCTGCGTGAAGGAGGTACTCGTGATCGCGGCCGCGCTCTCGATCCAGGACCCCCGCGAGCGGCCGCTCGAGAAGCGCGAGCAGTCGACCGAGGCGCACTCACGCTTCACCGACCCTGCGTCCGACCTGCTCGGCTGGCTCAAGCTGTGGACGCACGTGCAGGAGCAGCAGAAAGCCCTGTCCTCCAGCGCTTTCCGCCGGATGTGCAAGCGCGAGTTCCTCAACTACCTGCGCATCCGCGAGTGGCAGGACCTTCACAGCCAGCTCCGTCGCGTCGCCCGCTCGATGGACCTCGACCTCGACTCCACGGGTGATCCCGACACGGTCACGACCGCCCTGCTCGCTGGGCTCCTGAGCCACGTCGGGCTGAAGCAGGAGGCGACCCGCGACTACCTCGGCGCCCGTGGGGCGCGGTTCGTCATCGCGCCCGGGACGCCGCTGGCGAAGAAGCAGCCGTCCCTCGTGGTCGCCGCCGAGCTCGTGGAGACGTCCAGGCTCTTCGCGCGCCAGGTCGGGAAGGTCACGCCCGAGCAGGTCGAGGCGGTCGGCGGGCACCTGCTGAAGCGCACCTACTCCGAGCCGCACTGGGAGAAGAAGCGCGGCGCGGTCGTCGCCTTCGAGCGCGTGATGCTCTACGGCGTCCCGATCGTCGCGCAGCGCAAGGTGCAGTACGGCCGGGTCGACCCGGTCATGTGCCGGGACCTGTTCATCCGGCACGCTCTCGTCGAGGGGGACTGGGAGACGCACCACGCGTTCTTCCGGAAGAACCACGCGCTGCTCGACGACGTCGAGGAGCTCGAGCGCCGGGCCCGCCGCCGTGACATCGTCGTCAGCGACGAGGTGGTCTACGACTTCTATGACTCGCGCATACCTCAGGACGTGGTGAGCGGAGCGCACTTCGACCGGTGGTGGAAGAAGTCCAAGGTCGCGGACCCGACGCTGCTCGACCTCCGCATCGATGACCTCGTCGCCGGCGACGTCGACCCCGGGGAGCACCCGTCGGTCTGGGTGAGCGGCGACCTTCGCTTCGACCTCACCTATGCCTTCGATCCCGGCACGCATGCCGACGGCGTCACCATCGACGTACCCCTCGAGGTCCTGAACCGGGTGAGGCCGGAGGACTTCGCCTGGCAGGTCCCGGGCCTGCGCCTCGAGCTCGTCACCGCGCTCATCAAGACGCTCCCCAAGCCGCTGCGCGTCAAGCTCGTCCCCGCTCCTGACACCGCTCGCGCGATCCTCGAGCGGGTCTCCCCCCGCGAGGAGGACCTCCTCCACGCGCTGTCGCGGGAGGCCAGGCTGCTGAAGGGCGTCATCATCCCGGTCGAGGAGTGGGGCCTCGACCGGCTCCCGTCCCACCTGCGGCCGACCTACCGCGTCCTGGACGGCGACCAGGCCGTCGGCGAGGGCAAGGACCTCGCCGCGCTGCAGACGTCCCTCGCAAAGCCGGTGCAGGCCGCGATCGCCTCGGCCGCAGGCGATCTCGAGCGGGCTGGGCTCACGGGGTGGACGGTCGGCGACATCCCGGCCGAGGTCTCGTCCGGCGCCGTCGTCGGCTACCCGGCGCTCGTGGACGAAGGCACCACCGTCGCGCTCCGGGTGCTCCCGCAGCCGTCACCCGCGACGCACCACGCAGGCGTACGACGGCTGCTGCTGATGGGCACCTCCTCGCCCGTCAAGGCGGTGAGCGGCCGGCTCAGCAACGCGACCAAGCTCGCCCTCGCGAGCAACCCGCACGGGTCGCTGCTGGCCCTCATGGAGGACTGCCTCGCCGCGGCCGTCGACACGCTGATGACCACGGATCCGCGCACGGCGGCTGACTTCGAGGTGCAGCTCAAGACGGTGCGCGACGGCATCGTCGACGCGCTGCTGACGGTGCTGCAGTCCGTCGAGAAGGTGCTCGCCGTCCCTGCCGCGACACTGCCAGGTCCCGCGGGCGTCGACCTCGCGCAGCAGCGCGAGCGCCTGGTGCACAAGGGCTTCGTCACGGAGCACGGCGCCGCCCGGCTGCCCGACCTGGCCCGCTACCTGCAGGCCGCTGTCGTGCGCGCCGAGCGCCGCTCCCCACGCGACACCGAGCTGATGGGCGACGTCCACGCCGTCCAGGACGAGTGGGCCAAGCTGCCCCCGAGCGCCGGCAGCAACCAGGTCGGCTGGCTCATCGAGGAGCTGCGGGTCTCGCTGTTCGCGCCCACGCTGAAGGCCAAGGGCCCGGTCTCGGTCCAGCGCATCTGGCGAGCCATCGACGACCTCCTGCCCTAGGTCGCGAGAGTCCCAGGGACCCTCAGCCGTCGAGGAAGGTGCGCTCCTCGTCGGTCAGCGGCCGGGACCTGCCCTCGGCGAGGGCCACCATCGTCACGTGGCCGCGGCCGACGACGTGCCCGTCGACCGTGATCTCGTGGAGCAGGGAGAAGGACGAGGTACCGACCTTCTCGACGGAGACCGTCACGTCGACCGAGCGGGTGCCGCCGCGGATCTGGTCCTCGTAGTCGCAGGAGGCGTGCCGCACGACCATGTGCCCCTTGAGCGACCGCGGCAGCTTGCGCATCGCCTCGACCCGCGCCGTCTCCATGATCTCGAAGAACGCCACGTTGTTGACGTGGTTGAGCGGGTCGAAGTCGCTGAACCGGATCTGCACGGGCATCGTCACGCTGAACACCCGACAGACCTTAGGCTGTCGATCAGGTGAGCCGGGAAGCCTGGTCGGCAGTCGTGTCGCCGTGCCCGGAAGGGACCCCGTGAAGCCCGTCGTCTACCTGCTGCTGGCCGCGCTCCTGCCGGTGCCTGTGTCGCAGCCGACGGTGAGCCACGTCGTGAGCCTCGCCCTGGTCGTCATCCTGTTCGACGGAGGCCGCGGCATCGGGATCGGGCGCTTCCGGAGCGAGGCACCGGCGATCCTCGGCCTGGGCCTGCTGGGGACCTTCGCGACCGTCGCGGTGGGTGCTGCGGTCGTCCACCTCGTCGTCGGCGTGAGCTGGTACCTGTCGGTCCTCGTGGCGACGGCCCTCGCCCCCACCGACCCCGCCGTCGTCTTCAGCGTCCTCGGATCTGTCGAGGGTCGCGGGTCCACCGTGCTGGAGGGCGAGTCCGGCGCGAACGACCCGGTCGGCATCGCCCTGATGGTGGCTCTGCTGGACGCGGGATCGCTGTCGGCGCAGGCCCTCGGCGACGCGGCCGGCGCGTTCGGCCTCCAGCTGCTCGTCGGCAGCGCCGTCGGTCTCGTCGGCGGGGTCGTGATGCGCCGACTGCCGCTGCTCCTGGCTTTCCCGCTGGCCTTCGGCCTCTACTTCGGTGCCGACGCCCTGCACGGCTCGGGCTTCCTCGCGGTGTTCGTCGCCGGCATCGTGCTCGGCGGGACGGCGCACGTCCTGGACGGCACCCTCGGTGAGGCTGTCGCCTTCCTCTCGCTCGGCCTGCTCGTCGACCTGCCGGCGATCGGCCATCTCGACGTCTGGCTCCCGGGGCTCGCGGTCTTCGCGCTGCTCGCCTTCGTCGTACGCCCCCTCACCTGCTGGCCGTTCGTGCTCGGGCTGGCCCGCCCGGAGCGGGTCTTCGTCCTGCTGGCCGGTCTGAAGGGCGCCGTCCCGCTGCTGCTGGGCTCCATGCTGCTCGAGGTCGAGCACGGCGACAGGCTGTACGCCGTGACGACCGTCGTCGTCGTGCTGTCCGTCCTGGTGCAGGGCGCCCTGGTCCCGAGGCTCGCCGCGCGCGGCTGAATCCACAGATCTGCCTGGGCTCCGTTACCCACAGCCCTGAGCCGCAAGGCTTCGAGGCATGAGCCGCACACCGCGCAAGAAGCCCCGCCGGACGGTCCCGCCGAAGGACCTGCCGGTCGTCCGGATGACCACGCCGGCGCAGATGGTGGCGGCGCTGCCGCTGCACCTCGGATACACGCCGCAGGAGAGCCTGGTGGTGATGTGCTGCCACGAGCCGCGCGGCCGGATGGGGCTGACGTTCCGGCTGGACCTGCCGACGGTCGAGCACGAGCGGGACGTCGTGGACTACTGCGCCCAGACGGTCCGGGGGCAGCAGGCGACCAGGGTCGTGCTCGTCGTCTACACCGGCGAGGCGGACGGTGAGGAGCGGGCACGTGAGCGGCTGATGAACCAGCTGCTCGCGACCTTCGAGGACCTGGTCGTCACCGAGGCCCTGCTCGTGCGGGACGGCCGCTTCTGGTCCTACCAGTGCGACGACACCCGCTGCTGCCCGGTCGATGGCACGCCGGTCGACGCGGCGGAGGAGTCGGCGGCCGTGCAGGTGCTGAAACTCGAGCAGCTCACCCGCGGCGCCGGGATGCTGGCCACCCGGGAGGACCTCGAGAGGACCATCGCCGGCCCGGTGTTCCTGGCCGAAGAGGCCGCGCTCGACCGCTGCGACGAGGCGGTCGACGCGCTGCTCGAGGCCATCGCGGCGGAGGGCTTGAGGTCGACGCGGGGCACGGCCCTCGCGCGGTGGCGGGTCGCGCTGGAGGCCATGGCCGACCCGCGGTGGGAGCCGGACGACGCCGAGGCGGTCGCCCTCACGGTGAGCCTGTCGGACGTGGTGGTCCGGGACGCGGTCGCGGGGATGTGGGAGCAGGACGACCTGACGCTGCGGCGGCTGCTCGAGTCGGTGGCACGTCGCACGCCAGGCCTCTACGACGCGCCGGTCTGCACCACCCTGGCCTGGGTGACCTACTGCGACGGCGCGGGCAGCATCACGTCGATCGCGCTCGAGCGAGCGCTGCGCTCGGACCCGGAGTACTCGATGGCGCAGATCCTCGACCACGCCCTGCGCAACGCCTTCGACCCCGACTTCGTGCGGGACGTCACACGCCGCACGAGAGCCGCCGTGCAGGAGCGGCTGGACGAGGCCGCCTGAGGGGGCTCGCCAGCCGCCGAACGGTGTGCGCTGTCAGGCCCGGAGCCGCCAGGCGTAGAGCGCGGCGGACAGGGCGGTCGCGAGGTTCAGCGAGCTGACGCCCGGCGTCATCGGCAGCGACACGACGCGTTCAGCCCGGGCCCGCAGCTCCGGCGAGACGCCGGCCCGCTCGCTGCCCACCACCAGCACGACGCCGTCGGGGACCTGCCCGAGCGGGTCACCGTCGGCGTCGAGGGCCCACACCGGTCCATCGAGCTCCTGCACCCCGGCGGCCAGCACCGGCAGCGCGAAGTGCAGGCCGGCGGAGCCTCGCACGACAGCCGGGTGCCACGGGTCGAGCGGCCCGACGAGGGCGACACCCGACGCGCCGGCGGCGGCGGCGACCCGGATGGCGGCACCGGCGTTGCCCGGGTGCCGGGGGTCGTCGAGCACGACCAGGGGAGAGGTGCGCCGGGACAGCACCGACCGGTCCTCCGCGGGCCGCTCGGCCACTCCCGCGACGCCGGTCGGGTGGTCGCTGAGGCCCTCGGCGACCCGCATCGCGAAGACCGTGACCAGGTCGGGAGCGAGCTGCTCGCAGAGCGCGACGGCGGCCGACGGATCGACGGCCGTGACGCGTCGTACCAGCGAGGGGGCGAAGCGCAACGCGTGCTTGACCGCGTGGAAGCCCTCCAACGTGACCGTCATCGCACCCAGCATCCCAGCGGAACGCGCCCGTGTCTGCGACAATGGACACGTCCCCGGGTGATGCGCCGCGTCCTATCGCGTCTGTGACAGCTCCTCGACGGACCTCTCCAGCTTTGAGGAACAACTTCACGATGAGCACCACCACGTTCGCCGCTCTCGGCGTGCCCACCGCGCTGTGCGCGGAGCTCGGCCGCCAGGGCATCACCGCCCCCTTCCCGATCCAGGCCGCCACGCTGCCCGACACGCTGGCCGGCAAGGACGTCCTCGGCCGCGGCCGCAC
>JAODNF010000304.1 GCA_025464915.1 Frankiales bacterium
GGGTGGAGCCCAAGGGCGTCCGCGAGGTGAGCTACCCGGTCCGCGCCGACGTCCGGGGCCGCTACCGCGTCGGGCCGCTCTCGGTCCGGCTCACCGACCCGTTCGGCCTGGTCGAGCTGACCCGCTCGTTCTCCTCCACTGACGACCTCGTCGTGACACCGGTCGTCTCGCCGCTCCCCTCGATCCGGCTCGGCGGAGACTGGACGGGCGGCGGCGACGCGACGGCTCGCTCGGTCGCGGCCACCGGCACCGATGACGCGGCGACGCGCGAGTACCGGCATGGCGACGACCTGCGCAAGGTGCACTGGCGCTCCACCGCCCGCGTCGGTGAGCTGATGGTGCGGCGGGAGGAGCAGCCGTTCCAGAGCCGCGCCACGATGCTTCTCGACAGCCGCGTGGTCGCGCATCGCGGCGACGGTCCGGGGTCGTCGTTCGAGTGGGCCGTCAGCGGCGTCGCCAGCATCGCGGCCAACCTCGGACGCGCGGGCTACGGGCTGCGGGTGCTCCTGGAGACCGGCCTGGACCTGGTGCCCGCCTCGTCCGGGCTCGGGGAGGGTGCCGTCCTCGACGCCCTCGCGGGCGTGCAGGCGTCCCGGTCGGAGACGCTCGAGGCCGCCACCGACCAGCTCCGGCGCAACGGCGTCGACGGCGTGCTGGTCGCGGTCGTCGGTGCGCTCACCCCGGACGACTCCGAGCGCCTCGCCCGGCTGCGACACGGCGCCACCGCGTGCGTCGCGGTCCTCATCGAGTCCGAGACCTGGGCGCCCAGCGGCCCGCGCCGCCGCGAGGAGGCCCGGCTCGGCTACGAGGCGTCGGCCGGCCTGCTCACCGCTGCCGGCTGGCGGGTCCTGCGGGTCGCGCACGGCACGACCCTCGCCTCGGTCTGGCCCCTCGCCGCCACGCACACCGGACGCACCCAGTCGCCGGTCTCATGAGCATCAAGGAGCAGCTCACCCTCGCTGCCGGCGTCGCCGTCGCCCTCGCCATGACGGCGCTCTTCCCCATCTACGAGGGCTCGACGTGGCTCGGGTCCAGCCTCGGCGCGATCCTCGTCGTCGTGGTCAGCGGGCTGCTCCAGCGCCGGCTCGGCGTGCCGCGTCCGCTGCAGCCGCTGATCTCCCTGGTCGTGCTCGCCGCGTACCTGCTCGTGGTCTTCACCGGCGACACGCTCTCGGCCGGCGTCGTCCCGACCGGGGCCACCGGCAACGCGTTGCAGGCGTTCTGGGACCAGGCGCAGAACAACATCGAGCACTACGGGCCTCCGGTGCCGACCAGCCGGGGCCTGGTGCTCCTGACGGCTGCCGGCGTCGGGGCGGTCGCTCTCGTCGTCGACCTGGTCGCGGTGGTGCTCGACCGGGCGGCTGTGGCCGGCCTGCCGCTGCTCGTGCTGCTCGCCGTCCCGTCCGCCGTGCTGCCCAAGGGCATCGGCGGGCTGCCCTTCGTGCTGGGCGCGATCGGCTGGCTCGGCCTGCTGCTCGTCGAGGGCAGCGAACGGGTCGGCAGGTGGGGCACCCCGATGCGGTCGGCGCTCCCCGGGGCTCGCCCCGGCGGTGACGACAGCAGCCTCGGCCGGACCGGCCGGCGCATCGGCGTCGCGGCAGTCGGTGCCGCCGTGCTGGTGCCCTGGATCGTCCCGGGGCTCGATCACCGGCTCGTCGGCGGAGGCGCCGGGTCCGGCGGCAGCGGTGGCAAGGGCGGTGCGGTCACGACCCAGACCTACAACCCGATCACGCGACTGTCGGGTCAGCTGAACCGCAAGGACAAGGTCAGCTACTTCGCCTACGTGACGGACGACCCGCAGCCGGACTACCTCCGGATGACGACGCTCGACACGTACGAGAACGGCATCTGGAAGGCCAGCGACCTCAAGGCCGATCCCAAGAAGGCACGGGTCCGGGGCGGCATCCCGCTCCCGAGCGGCGAGTCCGGCGCGCACCAGAACCTCACGATGAACGTCGCGATGAACAAGGGTGCGCTCGACGTGCACTGGCTTCCCGTCCCGTACGGGCCCAAGAAGGTCAACGTGGACGTCTCGTGGCTCTGGGAGTCGCGCAGCCAGACGGTCTTCTCCGCCGGCTCCAGCACCAAGGACCTCGAGCACTACAAGGTCGAGGCCAGCCGCGTCGTACCGAGCCGCGAGGACCTCCTGGCCGCCACCCTCGACGAGGTCCCGGACGACATCGCCAGCACGTACCGGGCTCCCGTCACGGTCGACGCGAGGGTCACGGCGCTCGCGGACAACATCGTGAAGGCCAAGAGCACCGAGTACGACCAGGTGGTCGCCCTCCAGGACTACTTCGCCCGCAACCCAGCCTTCAAGTACGACACGACCGTGCCGGCCGCGGCGCCTGGCCAGGACCCCCTCGTCGCGTTCCTGCAGAACAAGCGCGGCTTCTGCGAGCAGTACGCCACGGCCATGGCCGTGATGCTGCGGGTCGAGGGCATCCCGTCCCGCGTTGCCGTCGGCTTCACCGCTGGCGAGAAGACGGCCAGCATCCAGGACGGCAAGCCGGTCTACCAGGTGACGTCCAACGAGGCGCACGCCTGGCCGGAGGCGTGGTTCGCGGGGACGGGCTGGGTGCGGTTCGAGCCGACCCCGCGCGCCTCGGACGCCTTCATCCCGTCGTACTCCGACACCGCCGCGGTCCCGCAGCCGGGGGTGAACCCGAGCACCGGTCCGGGCGCCTCGGCGACCGCGGGCCCGAGGCCGACAGCCACGATCTCGGCGAAGAACCTCCGCGACCTCGAGGCCGGCGACAACGGCGCCACGCCGGCGGCCGCAGGCAAGAGCACTGCCACCTCGTCCCCCGCGCTGTGGGCCGTCGTTCCCGTCGCGCTGGCCGTGCTGCTGGTGCTGCCGCTGGCCCTGACCTTCCTGCGACGACGGTTCCGCTGGGCCGACGCGGGTCCCCTGACCGCCTGGCAGCAGCTCGTCGACGACGCCACCGATGTCGGCTGGACCTGGCGGGACGCCGACTCACCACGCGCCGCCGTGCGCCGGCTGGTCACCGAGCTGAGCCTTCCCTCGTCGGCCCAGGAGTCGCTGCAGCGGATCGCCGGGGCGACCGAGCGGGCCCGCTACGCCCCGCCCGAGCGGCAGGCCAGGGAGGACCTGTCCGCCGAGGTCGCGGGCGTGCGCTCTGCCCTGCAGGCCCAGGCCTCGCGGACGGTGCGAATGCGTGCCCTGCTGTTCGCCCCGTCGACGCTGCGCTGGGCGGTCGGCTCGGTCGGTGAGCAGTTCGCCCGGATCATGGACGCTGTCGACGACACCATCTCGGCGATCACGCGCCCGATCCGCCGCGCCGCGGCCCGCTAGGCACCTGCGGGCCACTGTGCGGGACGCCCGCTCGCCCGCACGCCGGAGGTCCGCACAGTCCTGAGCGCGACCTGGCACTGTGCGGGACGCCCGCTCGCCCGCACGCCGGACGTCCGCACAGTCCTGAGCGCGACCTGGCACTGTGCGGGACGCCCGCTCGCCCGCACGCGGGAGGTCCGCACAGTGAGGGAGAGAGCCCCTACTGGGGGCCGCCGCGCTCTTCCCAGCGCTTGCGCCAGCGCTCCTCGAGGCGGTCCTTCGCGGACCCGTCGGACTTGGACTTGCTTGCCTTGCTCGACTTGCTGCGGGTGGCACGCGACGGGCCGTCGACCGACCGGAGGGCGGGGCCGCCGTTCATGCGCTTGTAGGCGTTGGCACCGAGGAACATCGCCCCGAGCGCGACCACGAAGCCGGCGACGCTGATCCAGACGGTCTGCACGATGACGCCGACCAGCATGGCGATGAAGCCGATGGCGAACAGCACGCTCATCCGGATGATGCGCCGCCGCATGTGGGTGCGCAGATCGGTGCTGCGCACCGTCGTGGCGAACTTCGGGTCCTCGGCGTAGAGGGCGCGCTCGATCTGGTCGAGCAGGCGCTGCTCGTGCTCAGAGAGAGGCACGGTGGCTGCCTCCAGATCCTCGTGCCGGGCCGGACCACTCCATGGTATGTCTCCGGCGGCCTTCCGTCATGAGGAGTCCCCAGATCGGTCCGGGTCGACCAGCGCGGCAGGTCGGACCGCCCCCGCCCCGAAGCGCCGGGCGGCCCGGTCGACGGCCTGCTCGGCCTCCCGCCAGCCGGTGTCCTTCTCCCCCAGCAGCAGCTGGCGAGGCGCCCGGTCAGCGTCCACCAGCTGCTCGACCCGGACGCCGACGAGCCGCAGCCGCGCCCGCTCGAGCCCGAGCGCGTCGTAGAGCCCGAGCGCCGTCTCGTACACGACCCGACCGACGTCCGTGGACTCGCGCAGCGTCTTGGACCGGGTGATGGTCGTGAAGTCGGCGAACCGCACCTTGATCGAGACGGTCCGGCCGACCTGACCGGCGGCGCGCAGCCGCGCAGCGGTGCGCTCCGACAGCCGCAGCAGCTCCCGGCGCACCACCTCGGGGTTGTCCACGTCGACGGGGAACGTCTCCTCGTTGCCGATCGACTTCTCCGGCTCGTGCGGCGTGACGACCCGCTCGTCGCGGCCCCAGGCGAGGGCCGACAGGTGGCTGCCCATCGCCGGCCCGAGGGCGCGCTGCAGGGTCGCCACCGGGGTGGCGGCGAGGTCACCGACGGTCTTGAGGCCGAGCCGCAGCAGCACCTCCTCGGTCTTCTCGCCGACGCCCCAGAGCGCCCCGACGGGCAGCGGGTGCAGGAACCCGACGACGTCCGTGGCGGGTACGACGAGCAGGCCGTCGGGCTTGCAGTGGGCACTGGCGAGCTTGGCGAGGAACTTCGTCGGGGCGACGCCGACCGAGCAGGTGATGCCCTGCTCGTCCTCGACGGTCGCCCGGATCCACTCGCCGATGAGCCGCGGCCCACCCATCCGGCGGGCGGCGCCGGCGACGTCGAGGAACGCCTCGTCGAGCGACAGCGGCTCGACCAGCGGGGTCACGGACCGGAACACGTCCATGACGGTGGCCGACACCTCGGTGTAGCGGCCGTGCTTCGGGTTGATGACGATCCCCTGCGGGCACAGCCGGCGCGCCCGGGCCATCGGCATCGCCGACGTCACCCCGAACGCCCGGGCCTCGTAGGTCGCCGACAGCACGACGCTGCGCGACCCGCCGCCACCGACGATGACCGGCTTGCCCTTGAGCTCGGGCCGGTCGCGCAGCTCGACGCTGGCGTAGAAGGCGTCCATGTCGACGTGCAGCACGGTGCACCCGGTGTCGTCCCCCGGTGGGCCCGTGGGTGGCCCCGCCGGGTTGTTCCGCCTACTCACTGCGTCCTTTTTCCTGAGCCTGACCGTCGCGCCAGTTCTGAGGACGCAAGGGATCAGCTCTTGCGGGCGAGGACGTGCAGCGAGGTCGCGAGGTCCCGGAACGGCGAGGCGTCCGAGAGCCGACGCTCGAGGGCGAGCAGCGCGGCAGCCGCACCAGGCTCGGTGTCGAGGACCGCGGAGGGCACCAGGTCCGAGACGCAGCGGACGCCGTGGACCTGCTCGACGGTGAGACCGGCGGCTTCCACCAGCTCGCGGATCGCGGTCGGCGTCCACCGGCGCGCCGCCGGATCGGCGGCACCCCAACGACCGGCCGGGTCGGTGAGCGCGTGCGCGGCCTCGTCGGGACGGCCGGCGAGGGCCCGGTGCAGGACGGCAGCGTCGCGGTTGGCGACCAGCAACGACAGCCGCCCACCGGGGCGCAGGGCCGCGGCGGCTGCGGCGAGGGCCGCCGCAGGGTCGTCGACGACCTCCAGCACGGAGTGGCAGAGCACGACGTCGGCGGAGCCGTCGGCGACCAGGGCCGGCAGGTCGCCGAGGTCGCCCTGCAGCGCGGCGACGTCGAGCGACCGCTCCGCCGCCCGCCGCTGCAGCGCGGCGAGGCTGTCGGGGCTGGGGTCGACGACCGTGACCTTGTGGCCGGCCTCGGCGAGCGGCACAGCGAAGCCGCCTGTCCCGCCGCCGGCGTCGACGACCACCTGCGGACCGCCGGCGAGGACGGCGGACAGCACCTCCCAGACGACGGCGGTGCGCACGTTCGCCGCAGGGCCGCGCCGGGGAGTGTCCACGCCGGGAAGCCTACGGTCATCGTCCGCTGCTCCCAGGGCTCGAGTGCCACAGCTTCCTGGTCACGCCGGGACCGGCCGGCTTGATGTCGGCGTAGGCGCTGAGCCTGATGCCGGTCGAGTAGACCTGGACCGGGTTCTTCGGCA
>JAODNF010000306.1 GCA_025464915.1 Frankiales bacterium
CGCGCTGCCTCAGCAGCGAGCCCCAGGACGCCCTCTCGGCTGGCCGTGCGAGGGGAGGCGGTGCCGCCAGCTTGCCGCTGCCCCCCATCCTGCCTCCCGCCCGACGCAGTCAGGTGCCCTGTCCGACACCCTGCGAGCTCAAGGCGACCACCAAGGCCAGACTTCCGATGGGGGAATTGTTCCCCTCCGTGACCGACAAATCACCATCGGCACATGGCAGATCCGGAACTCGTGACGACTTCGCACGAATGAAAGCCACCGGACGGTGGCTGGTGCCGAGCTCGTCAGTCGCCGATCCCGAGCGGGTAGGCATGCTTGCGGGCCAGGACCAGCGCCTCGACGATCCGCTCACGCTCGGCGTTGCTCGACCGGAGCGGGCTACGGGCGGCGAAGGTCGTCACGCCGGTGCGGGCCGCCTTGACCACGCTCTGCGTGACGCTGCCGACGGCGACGATCGCGTGCAGGTCGGTGTGCAGCTCGACGGCCCGGCGCAGGAAGCCGGCGCCGCGGGCACGGTCGTCGGCGGTGAGCTTGCGGTCGAGCCCGCAGGGCACGGCGTTCCACCAGGAGTAGGTGCCGGAGACCAGGCCGGCCTCCTCGAGGACGCTGGCCCACTTGCCGCCCGCTTCGTCGGTCGGGCTGCCGATGTCCTTGCCCGTGGGGAAGGACGCGCCGCCCTCCTCGACGATGAGGACACGTGCGCTGAGGGCGTCCTGACCTCCGTAGGTGTAGGCGGTGCCTCCGGCGAACCGGGTCGCGGCTTCGGCGGCAAGAGCGTTCAGCGCATCAGGCATCGGCCAAGGCTCTCACGCCCGGTGTAACGGGATGCTTGCCGGCAGCGATACCGGCGCAACAGGGATCGCCGGAACACCCCGAAGCGCCCATTCACCCAGTGCTCCGGGCTCTCGCAACGACGCGTCAGGTCTGCGGCCGCACCAGGTACTTGCTGCCGGTGGCCTGCCGCGCATAGGCCTGCGCCGTCTCCGGGTCGAGCAGACCGTCGAGCGAGACCTCGCTGGAGTAGCTGCTCGCGAACGTCGTCGTCAGTCCGGCGACGACACGTGCGCGCAGCCGTGTGTGGTCGTCCATCGACAGCGTGCCGAGGAAGGGGGTGAGCAGCCAGCCCCCGACGCCCCAGGTGAAGCCGAAGCGCCGGTTGAGCACGATCGGCCCCACGTCGAGACCGCCGTAGATGTAGACCTGCTTGTGCACCGACGTGCCGTACCCGGTCGCCGCCACCCCGTTCGCGATCAGCGCGCTCTCCATCGCCATCAGCAGGTCGCTGGCGGTCTCGCCGCCGCCGATGGCGTCGAAGCCCAGCGTCGCACCGGTGGCACCCACGGCCGTCGCAAGATCAGAGGAGTACGACGGAGCGCTGCTCACCACGACGTGCTGGGCGCCCAGGTCGGCAAGCAGCGCAGCCTGCTCCGGCCGGCGCACGACGTTGACCAGGCCGATGCCGTCCTCCTGGCAGATGCGCACGAGCATCTGGCCGAGGTTGGACGCGGCGGCGGTGTGGATGAGGGCCGTGTGCCCCTCGCGGCGCATCGTCTCGACCATGCCGAGGGCGGTCAGCGGGTTGACGAAGCACGACGCCCCGTCCCGCGGGTCCGTCCCCTCCGGCAGCGGCAGGCACATCATGGCCGGGACCACGCGATACTCCGCGTAGGCGCCACCGCCGAGGAAGCCGACGGTCTGGCCCGCGAGCGCCTCGGCCCCTGCGCCGGTCGCCACGACGACACCCGAACCCTCGTTGCCGACGACCGTCGGCTGGCCGACCCGGGCCGTCAGCATGCTCGCCGCCCCGGAGGGCAGCGGCGCCACGAGGGCGTCACCGACCCGCGTGCCCTCGGCCACCTTACCCCCGGCGAGCAGGACCGCGATGTCGGACGGGTTCAGCGGCGACGCCTCGACCCGCACCAGCACCTGGCCGTCACGCGGCTGCGGCATCGGCACCGTCTCCAGCGAGACCTCGATCTGGCCGTCTGCGGTGACGACGCTGCGGACGCGGCGCATGGTGTCAGGCAGCTCGCTCATGTGATCCTTCCCATCCCGGCGGCCCCGCGGCAGCGGGAGACACGGGCGCGCTGCCCGTGGTCCGCACCGACTCTACGGAGCCGATCACCACCGTCGGAGACCGCGTTCTCGACTGTGGGTTGCGGGCGGGAGCGAAGGCGCTCGCGCCGCTGTGTGGCTCAGCCCAACGCGCGATCCTCCCCGCTGTCGCTTTCGGTGCGGGGAACTTCGGCCCACACGCGCTTGCCCTCGGGCAGCACCTGCGAGCCCCACGCCAACGACAGCGTCTCGACGAGGTGCAGGCCGCGGCCGGCCTCCTCGAGCGGACCGGCGAACCCTGGCTCGGCCACCTCGCGCGAACCGTCCATGACGGAGAGCACGATCCGATCGAGGCGGCGGCCGACGACGAGCGTCACGAAGCCGCGCCCGTGGCGCAGGGCGTTGGTCACCAGCTCGCTGACGACGAGTGGTGCGACACCGTCCGGATCCGTGACGTCCCAGGCGGCAAGGCACTCAGCGACGAACCGCCTCGCGCGGCCGACCGAGACCGGCTCGAGGGCGATGTCCAGACGTCGAACCATTTCCACGGCGTACCTCCCCGTCGCCCTTCCTGTGCCCGGCGGCCGCCGAGGCAACCGCGAGGTAATGGCCCGCGCCGCGTTGGACCTTGAAACACCCTCGAAAGGCCTCCGGATGTTCAAGGTCGGAATGCTCGTCACCGCACTCGCTCTGGGCTCGTCGCTCGCCGTGGCGCCGCCCGCGCAAGCCGCGACGACCGCTCTCGAGGGGATCCCGCACTTCGACCACGTCGTGGTGCTCACGGAGGAGAACGAGTCAGCCGCCACGACGTTCGGGGCCGGCAGCCCGGCGGTCTACCTCAACAGCCTGCGCAGCAAGGGCGTCTTCCTTCCCAACTACTACGGCACCGGGCACGTCAGCCTCGACAACTACATCGCCATGGTCTCGGGCCAGCCGCTGAACCCGTTGACAGCGAGCGACTGCTCGGCGGTGAGCCTGTGGACCTGCGTGCAGCCCCAGGCCGCGCTCGCCGGCGGACGCAACCTCGGCGACCAGCTCGAGACCGCCGGGCTGTCGTGGAAGAGCTACCAGGACGGCACCAGCACGCCGTGCTTCCACGGGCCGTACACCGCGGGCGACACCAGCCCCGACCCCTACCAGGGCAACAGCACGACCGGTGCGAAGGACTACGCCGACCGGCACAACCCCTTCATCTACTTCCCTGACGTCATCGGCGATCCCGCCCGGTGCGCCGCCCATCAGCGCCCCTACACCGAGCTGTCCGCCGACCTCGGCGCGGACGCGCTTCCCGCGTTCTCCTTCATCACCCCCGACACCTGCCACGACGGTCACGACAGCCCGTGCGCGGGCTCGACCACAGGCGGCCTCGCCGCTGCCGACGCCTGGCTCCAGACCGAGCTGCCGCCGCTGCTGAGCTACCTCGCCTCCCACAACGGCCTGCTCGTCATCAACTTCGACGAGGGCAGCACCCCGGGAGCTGGCGCCGTCGCCAGCCCGACGGACTACGTGTGCCCCACCTGCGCCTCACTCGGCCTCGGCGGCCGGACCGCTGCCGTGCTGGTCTCGCCGCGCCTGCCCCAGGGCAAGACCGTGTCGACGAGCTATGACCACCACAGCCTGCTCCGCACCCTGGAGGACGGGTTCGGCATCTCCGAGCACCTCAACCTGGCCGGAGCAGCGACGCCCATGACCGACGCGTTCGTCGGCACGGCTCCCTGACGCTCACTTCGAGGGCTGCGGCACCGCGCAGTCGTGCACCTTCGGGTTGACGCCCAGGTAGTTCAGCGGCCCCGCGAGCACGGTCAGGACCACGGTCCCGGCCGAGGCACAGCTGGTGTTGTCGTTCTTGAAGTAGTGGCGCTGGTACGCCGCCAGCACCCCGATCAGGAGCCACAGCACCACCAGGCCAGACCCGCCGCGTCGCATGAGGGGTTCCTGCCCCGTCGCCCATCGCCTCACCCCCGCAAGAACCGCGGTAGACCCGGCCGGACCGAGTGGTTCGGCCACCCACGGGGTAGGGCGTGATCATGACCGACCCCGCTGCCCAGCCGCGACGCCTGTTCCTCGCCCTGCTCGTCCTCGGCGCGCTGATCGCCATGGTGCTGCTGCTCGCGACCGGGCACCTGCTCGGGGCCATCGCCGTCGGGCTCGTCTCCGTCATCGGGCTGGTGGCCGGAGCGCGGCCGGCGGGCGGTCCCAGCTGACCGGCTAACCCCCCGCCTGCGGCCGGGGCACCTGCTCGTCCGCCGTGGCCCCCGCATGCCAGGAGCACACCAGCACAGGGACATCCCTGCCGCCGAGGCGCATGGTCCGCTCGACGTCGCCGGGTCGCTCACAACGATGGATCACGCACACACGGGGCTTCGCTTCACTGGGCACCCATATGCCCTGCCCTCCCTGCAGGAGGACCAAGCCCCTGCGTGCGCGCAAGATCGTCACGCCTCCACCGTGACACCCCGGGCCGACCCCCGCACGCCGAAGTCAGGACAGCACCCTGCCGCCGCCGCCAGACATCGCTTCCGCGCCCGCCCGGAGGAGGCAGCGCATTGCCAGCCGCCTCCGGCGCCTCCCTCGGCCGTACTGAAGTGATCCCGCTGTCCCGGACACTGATCTTGAGACGACGTGTCCAGTCGG
>JAODNF010000387.1 GCA_025464915.1 Frankiales bacterium
ACAAGGTGAACCTGTTCGCATGGGGCCTGGGCGGCGCCGTCAGCGGCCTCGCCGGCATGCTGGTCGCCCCGCTCCTCGGCGGGCTCGACACGACGAAGCTCGTGGTCTTCACCGTGCAGGCGCTCGCGGCTGCTCTGGTCGGCCGGCTCGCGTCGCTGCCGCTGACGTTCGCGGGCGGCGTCGGTCTCGGCCTGCTGCAGCCGGTGGTGGCCCATGCGCTCCAGCAGGTCGACGGCTTCAAGAACACGGCCGAGCTGACGGCCTTCGCCGTCGTCCTCGTCGCGCTCCTCACGACCCGCAAGACGGGTCGCAAGGACGTGGGTGGCGGCATCCTGCCGGCTCCCCTGAAGGCACTCCCGCGCGGCGTGCTCGCCCTCGCGACCGCTGCCGGCATCGCCCTCGCCGTCCTCGTCCTGCCGCTGATCATCGACGACCGCGGCAACGTCTCCCACTACAACCTCAGCCAGGTCGCCATCTGGGGCCTCGCCACGCTCTCGCTGGTGCTGCTCGTCGGTGTCGTGGGTCAGGTGTCGGTCTGCCAGGGCGTCTTCATGGCCTGCGGCGCGTTCGGCACCGGGATCGCGATGAAGCACGGTGCGCCGTTCCTGCTGGCCATCGTTCTCGGCGCGCTGCTGGCGGCGGCGGTCGCGGCGCTTGTCGGCCTGCCGGCGCTGCGGCTGGAGCCGCTCGAGCTGGCGATCGCGACGCTGTCGCTGTCGTTCACGGCCGACCGGTTCCTCTACGCGTGGCCGCCGCTCGCCTCCGACGACAGCACCCGTCCCGTCGCCAGACCAGGGTTCGCCAACGTCGACCCCGGTCACATCGCGTCGGGGGAACGGGCCTACGCCTGGCTGGCACTGGGGGTGTTCGTGGTGGCCTGCTTCGCCGTCGCCAGCCTGCGCCGGGCGAGGACGGGTGCGGCCCTGACGGCGCTGCGCAGCTCCGAGCCGGCGACCTCCGCGATGGGCTTCTCCGTGGTCTCGGTCAAGCTTCGCGGGTTCGCGGCGAGCGGCTTCATCGCCGGGCTCGCCGGCGCCCTCTACGCCGGTCTCGTGCAGGGCGCGTCGGGAGCCGCGTTCGACTTCACGCGGTCCATCACCCTGCTCGCCTACGCGGTCATCATCGGCGTCGGCAGCGTCCCGGGCGCCGTCCTCGGCGGGATGATCGTCACGCTCACGACGCTCGACTTCGGGCCGACCGGGCAGACCGCTGACGGGTCTCAGGTGTCGGCCACGACGTTCATCACGGGCGCGGCGCTCATCGGCATCCTGGCCCTGACGCCCGAGGGCATCACGGGCTTCCTGAGCAGGTTCGTGCGCGACGACCAGCCCGAGCTCCAGCTGGCGGCGGCATGACCGCGGTCCTTGAGCTCATGGACGTCGGCGTCCGGTTCGGCACCTTCAACGCCGTCGATGGCGTCTCGCTGTCCGTGCACGCGGGCGAGGTCGTCGGGCTGATCGGGCCCAACGGTGCGGGCAAGACCGTCACGTTCAACGTCATCACCGGCCTGCAGCCGGCGACGCGAGGTCAGGTCCTGCTGAACGGCCAGGACGTCACGCGCCAGCCGGCCCACGTGCGGACAGCGATGGGGCTGTCCCGCACCTTCCAGGTCGTGCAGCTGTTCGCGGGCATGAGCGTCCTGCAGAACCTCATGGTCGCCGCCCACCGGCACACCCATGCGGGGGTCCTGGTGGACGCCCTGCGGCTCCCCGGCCGGGGCAAGGCCCTCCGGGAGGCCGAGGAGCGCGCACGGGCCGTCCTGGCATTCATGGAGCTCACGCACCTCGCCGACGTCGAGGTCACCACCCTGCCGGTGGGGCAGGCCCGCCTCGTCGAGCTCGCCCGCGCCCTGTGCCTGACGCCGACCTGCCTGCTGCTCGACGAGCCCGCCTCGGGGCTGGACCCGGCCGAGACGACGGACTTCGTCGCGCTGCTCGCCCACGTCCGCTCGACGCTCGGGTGCGCCATGCTTCTCGTGGAGCACGACATGGGCGTCGTGATGCCGCTGTGCGACCACGTGGTCGTCATGGACTTCGGCAAGGTCCTGGCGTCCGGCGAGCCGCACGTGGTCCGCGAGGACGCCGCCGTACGGGCCGCCTACCTGGGCGAGGAGGTGCACTGAATGCTGACCGTCTCTAACCTCCAGGTCGCCTACGGCGGCGTCGTCGCCGTCCGCGACGTCTCGCTGTCCGTGCACCCCGGCCAGATCACCGCCGTCCTCGGTGCCAACGGCGCGGGCAAGACCACGACGCTGCTCGGCATCTCGGGGCTGGTGAAGACGCGCGCCGGCCACGTCGAGTTCGAGGGCTCGCTGCTCACCGGCATGGCACCGGAGAAGATCGCGCGGCTCGGCATCGCGCACGTCCCGGCCGGCCGCGGGATCTTCCCGGGGCTGAGCGTCGCCGACAACCTGCGGATGGGCCTGTACGGCGCCGGCCGCGACGGCGACACCCAGGCCGTCGAGGAGGTGCTCGACGCGTTCCCGATCCTGCGCGAGCGGCGTGCCCAGGCCGCCGGGACCATGTCCGGCGGGCAGCAGCAGCAGCTCGCCATCGGCCGGGCGCTGGTGCAGCGGCCGAAGCTGCTGATGCTCGACGAGATGAGCATGGGCCTGTCGCCGACCGTCGTGTCCGACCTGTTCGCCCTCGTGCGCCGGCTGGCGGACAAGGGCATGGCG